>CAINBK010000275.1:0-10400 GCA_903846615.1 uncultured Bacteroidota bacterium | reverse complement strand
GCTCTAACCAGCTGAGCTACCCCGGCCTACCCCTTTTGGGGGGCGTAAAGGTAAGAAATTTTACGCACTCAGGATAGTAGCGCACGGAGTCTTTCCAGGTGTTCAGGATTAATATGATACTCAAAAAAGCGCTTGTCAGTTTCGCTGCGAATATTCTGCACAAGTGAAACTTTTTCCTGACTCAAAAAACTGTATTTCTCATTAATTCGATTAATGATATCACTGCGCACTTTTTTCTGCATTCCCTGGTTCTTATCCTTCAAACCCAACACATAATTAATCTCAGGAATGGTAACAGTTAGACCTTGAAGTTGTTTGGCCATCAATAGTTCCAGCAGTGAAATTTCAGTTGCAACAAACGGGTGCTTTGAATCCTCGGTATCAGGCATGGAGCTATTCAACAATAATTTCCTTTTCTTTTTATACTGGATATACGCCACGGCAAAAAGGACAACAAGAAGTGGTAACATCCATATGTAGTCACTAAATGTTGTTTCCTTACGCCAAATTTCATAGGTATGAGTGGAGAAACGAGTGGTATCAATATAAATAGAGTCATAGCGTCCAGTGGAGGAATTAATTCGGAAAAGATGCTGCCGGTCCCAATATAATAACATATAAGGCTGTATGCGAAAGAGCGTTTGAGTTAATGAGGGGTCGGCTAATACTTTTATGGAGTTAGACTCAAAATCCAACCAATAAATTCTACTCATGTATACTGCAAATAGGCCCTTATCAATAGAAAATACCTGTTCCGTAGATTGCAGTATGTTTAGCGCATACGGGCTAGTTCGCCCCAAATATTCCCAATGAAATGTTTTCAAATTGAGACGATAGCATGTCAACAAATTAGATAATTCATCCTTCTCCCTTGCTACCCCATCATTAATTATCCGCTGGTAGGGAACATATAAAAAGTTTTGACGGGGATCTACCCAAATACAATGCCCTGAGGTGACAGAAGCAGGCATAAAAACCTCCTTATCAAGGACCACTACATCCCACTCCCGATCTCTGAAATTATACTTACGAAGTATCCCGTTGGATTTCCAAAAGCCGTACCCGCCGAATTCATAAATATTTTCACCCAACGGAAATATAAATGACCCATCATTATAGTTCTTATTATCGGTAGCATCCAACCTCACAAACTTCAATGAGTCTGGTTTAGAGCTGTCGGGCCTATACTTATAAATTTTGCCAGCGTTATTAAAATGAAAAAAAAGATTCCTTTCAATCTTTACCAACTCTCCTTTGTTGGTTTTGAAAATAGCAGGATTAACTAGTGAAATTTGGTTAAAAGACCCAACCTCAATAGAAAGGGATCTTGTAGGCTTGGACAATAAATCCGTAAAAAAAGGACTGGACCGAATATAGAAAACCGAATCGGGTCCTATTTGCAACTGACTATAACTTGGGATGGAAGCAAAAAATGATAAAAAAAATAACAAAAATGATATGTAATTGATTTTCATCATTTTAATTAGTTAGTAACCTGTTTTTATAATGACCCCTCCCAACCTAAATATAGGAAATAACCTGTAACTTAACCAGTTCCATTACTTAATTCAATTAAAAAGAAGAGACCAGCAGATAAATTTGTACTTGTCCAATTATCGGGACCCACCCATTAGCGATTACCCTTATCATTTATGAAATTCGACCCCTCTGATTAGTTCGGAGGGGTTTCTTTTTTCTATCCCAAGCCGTGACTAGTATGCATTTCTGGTATTTCAACAAATGGAAAGCCCTTCTTGAGCAACCGCTCCCTAAAGTCTACCTGGACTGAATACTCCCCATGCACTAAAAATAAGTGCCTTACCTCCCCGGGAACTTGATCTGAAAGCCACTGACAAAGATCCTCGTAATCTCCATGGGCACTCATGCTGGGAATAAGACCAACTGAAGCATGCACCTCATGCGCCACACCAAAAATGCTTACCTCAGACATTCCAGACAATAAACGCCCCCCAAGTGAACGAGGCTCACAATAGCCTGTAAACAATATCCCGTTGCGCGAGTTTTCTATATTATTACTAATATGATGCTTGACTCTGCCGGCATCGGCCATGCCACTTGCTGAAATGATCACCATCGGACCATCTATAAAATTCAACTGTTTCGATTCCTCCACTGTTTTGATGTATCGCAACGAAGAAAAGTCAAAAGGATCCAAGTCACTTTCCATTATTTTTTGAATACTCTTATTAAAGTAGTTTGGATATTTTTTAACCAACTCAGTCGCCTCCACACTTAATGGGCTATCCACATAAATGGGGACAGGTGGGAGACGGTTCTCAAGATCCAGCTGATTTAACTGAAATAGTAGTTCCTGGGTTCGTCCTACACTAAAAGCGGCAAGGATCAACTTTCCTTTTTTACGGATACAAATCTTATCAATCCACTCCAATAATAAATCAGGGGTTGACTGATGCAGCGGATGAAGCTTGTTACCGTAGGTAGACTCCAACAAAATAATCTCGGCCTGCGAGAATGAAGCAGGGGATCGCAAAATAGCATCTCGATAACGACCAATATCCCCGCTAAAAGTTAAACGCCGGGTTTCCCCTTTCTCGTGGATCTTTAAGTGAACTGCGGCACTCCCAATAATGTGGCCAGCGTCGGTGAATTGCAGCTCCACTCCTTCCATAATGGAAGTCCAACTGCCATATTCGGCTGTCTCAAAACAACTAAATGAAGCCTGTGCTTGCTCTTTGGTATAGAGAGGATACAACAAGGGTTGATTTTGCTGCTTCCTTCTTTTATTAACGTACCGAATATCATCCTCCTGAATTTGTGCTGAATCTTCCAGCAGTACCATCGCTAGTTCCTTCGTAGCAGGTGTGCACCAAATTTTTCCCTGAAAACCCTCCTCCACCAGCTTTGGGATTAAACCGGCATGATCTATATGTGCATGACTAAGGACCATTACATCAATGGTCGATGGATCAAAACCAAAATGACGATTGAGTGCATTTGTTTCTTTTCCCATACCCTGAAAAAGACCACAATCCAGTAAGATTTTTTTTCCAGATGAAAGTTCAAGCAAATGCTTTGACCCAGTTACGGTTCTTGCCGCACCATGAAAGGAGATTTTCATACACAACTGATATGGCTGGTAATTTAGTCTTTTCTCTTAAAGGACCAGGTGATCAAAAAACGAGCCACCTCAATACCTTGTTCGTTATACCCCGATGAAATCACGGGAAGCTCAACTGATTCGCCTGAATCATACGCTTTTTGTATGGCCTCCTGCAATTCTTTTCCTTGCTCACAAGTGAAACGGGTTACACCGATTGCCTTTTTGAAAAATTGACTCTCGATCCGAATTACCAACATGGAAATTGCGGGTTTGCGTTGATACAAATGAGCCATAGCCAATAGACCCGTACTCATTTCTGCAGCCATCCCTAGGCAAGCAAAATAGGTAGAACGAAAAGGATTTTTTGTCAAGAACTGGTATCGCAGTTTTACAACTGCACAAGCAGGAGTGATTAGTTCCAAGCGTAGGCCTGCTAAAAAAGCAGCGGGTAAACGGGTTAACAGGAAGAACCGAAATAAAAAAGGGTTGCGAATTAATTTAAAAAAAGCTTCCATACTATTCAGATAACCCTTCCTGTGTTCGTAATAAATCCTCTAATGTTTCTCGCCGGCGAATCAATTGTAATGAACCGTCTTTATAAAATACCTCAGCAGGACGAAACCTTGCGTTGTATTGAGAAGCCATTTCAAAACCATAAGCCCCGGCATTTTGAATAGACAATAGATCTCCTTCGCGAATCATCGGTAGTTCCCGATCAGCACCCAACGTATCCGTCTCGCAAATATTTCCAACAACTTGATAGGTTTTAACAGGGGCCGAAGGATTGGTCAAGTTTTCAATATGATGATACGCCTCGTAAAACATGGGGCGTATCAATTGATTCAATCCAGTATCTACTCCTGCAAATGCCAACGTTTCATTTTCCTTGATCACATTCACCGTAGTAAGCAGATAACCCGCTTCGCAAACCATATATTTTCCGGGCTCAAACCACACTTGCAACATACGCCCGGTTTTTTGCTGGTAGGCTGAGAAAAGTTCGGCAACTGCATTACCAACTGCATGAATATCGGTTCCTTTTTCACCTGGATAATAAGGAACTTTAAATCCACCGCCTAGATCAATGACGCGCACATCCGGAAAGTCCGCTACGATGTCTAATAAAAGACGAACACCTTGTACAAAGACATCGGCATCCTTGATTTCACTGCCGGTATGAATATGTAATGTATGAACCTGAATTTTATAGGCTGAGATTAGCGCATGCACTTGATTTAGTTGTTCAACCGGTATACCAAACTTACTAGCCGCATGACCCGTTGAAATTTTTAGGTTACCACCAGCCATGATATTGGGGCGAAGTCGAATCCCCACTGGATACGAACTACCAAATCGCTTCCCAAATTTTTCAAGGGCAGATAAACTGTCTACATTCACAAAAGCCCCCAATGAAACAGCTGCTTCAATTTCGGTGAAATGAATACTGTTTGAGGTATACAATATTTTATCGTTAGAGAACCCGGCCTTTAGGGCTAATTTAATTTCGTTAATGGAGCTGCAATCAATACAGCAACCCAGGGAATTAACATAACGTAATACTTGTTGATTCGTAAGTGCTTTGGCCGCATAAAAAAAACGCACATCCCAATTCGAGAAAGCTTGTTTTAAATTTTCGTACTGAAACCGGATACGCTCAGCATGATACACATAGAGGGGTGTGCCGTATTGACGAGCAGCCTCAATTAGTATTTCAGGAGCTAAGTGGGAGGACATGGAGCGAAGATAACAAGATCAGTCTTCTTTACTTTCGTTGGCAGGAGATTCAGTAATCACTTCATCCTGCACGATTGTTGGTGCAACTAATTGCTCAGCCAACACTTCGCGAATTTTAGGAAGATCATCCGAAGAGTTGATACCAAAATAGTCCATAAAGCTTCGTGAGGTTGCATAGACAAGTGGGTGCCCAGGCAATTTCTCGTTACGTCCAGCTATAACAATCAATTCTTTTTCCAATAATTTTTGTACAGCGTAGTCGGAGCTTACCCCGCGAATGGCTTCAATTTCGCCCTTCGTAACGGGTTGCTTGTAGGCAATAATTGCCAGCGTTTCCAATGAAGCAGTAGTAAGTCTTTTCAAAAACTTATCACCATAAATCTGTGCAATGGTACGGTGGTAGTCCTTCTTGGAAAGGAACTGCCAGCCTCCACCACTCTGCACTACTTCAAATGGGTAAAAGTCCGACGCATATTTTTCGGTGATTCCGTTCAAAGCCGCTTCGATCTGGTCTAGGGTTGCCCGGTCCTCCAAAAAACCTAGCGCGTTGTTAACGTAATCCGTTAACTCTAGGGTAGTCAATGGCCGATCACTGGCAAATATCAGGGCCTCGACGTGAGGCAATAAGGTTGAAATTTCAGGCATGGTTGGAAACTTGAAAATACAAAGAAGCGGAATAGGGCTAACAGAAAATTGTACACAGTCCTATTAACCCTGCAAAGCAGCAGCCCCACTAACGATTTCAGTCAATTCGGTAGTGATGGCAGCCTGACGTGCCCGGTTATAAGAAATTTTTAGTGAGCGCAACATTTCATTAGCGTTCTCACTAGCCTTATCCATGGCGGTCATCCTGGCTCCATGCTCAGAAGCATTGGAGTCAAGTACAGCCTTGTACAACTGGGTATTAAGAATACGAGGCATCAGCTCTGCAACGAGCGTGTTCTTTTCAGGATCAAAAATAAAATCAGCTTGAGTGCTACCTTCCTTTTTCTCAGCACGGGGAATAGGCAAATAACGCTCTGCTACAAATCGTTGTGTGGCCGCGTTTTTAAACTGACTATAAATAATTTCAACTGCATCGAACTCCTTATTCAAAAAAGCCTGGCGAGCCGCAGCTGCAGCCTCCTGCACCTTTTCAAAGCTCAACTGTAGAAAAATATCCTTGAAAGTTGCGTCTGTTTTGAAATTTAACTTGGTTAGATTTTCGTAGGCCTTTTTACCAATATTCCAAATAGTAACATTTCCGTTTTTGGCCTGGTCGGCATACTTTTCAGCAATAGTGCTCTTGGTCAATTTTACCACATTAGCATTAAACGCACCGGCAAGACCACGATCGCTGCTGATTACAATCAGTAGCACTTTCTCAACTGGACGCTCCGCCGCTAGTGCCATCTCGGAACCCGCCTCACTGGCACTTACAATGTTAGACAACATGTCCTGCAGCTTCTGGGCATAGGGACGCATTTGAATAATAGCATCCTGAGCACGGCGAAGTTTAGCCGCACTTACCATTTTCATTGCCTTGGTAATTTGCTGGGTACTTTGTACTGATTTTATTCGATTTCTGACTTCTTTGAGCTGGCCTGCCATGTACGCTTGTTTGGGGTGCAAATTTAGGGTTTTTTTTGGCTTATATTTGCCGCCTTATGCTTGGATATATCTCCAAAATATTTGGCGGCAGCAAGTCGGAAAAAGACGTCAAAAAAGTACAACCGCAGGTAGGCGCCATTAATGGCTTCTTTGCGCAATATCAACAGCTCAGTAACGACCAATTACGTGGCAAGACTGCGGAATTTAGATCTCGTATCAAAACACATCTGCTTGCTATTGATGAACAAATCGCTGCACAAAATCAAGCTGCAGAAAGCCTACCCCCTGAAGACCTCAGCGGAAAGGATGCCATTTATCAAGAGGTTGATCGTCTTCGCAAAGAACGAAACAAGGAAATTGAAGTTATCCTGGAACAACTATTACCGGAGGCGTTTGCCGTAATTAAAGAAACCGCCCGTCGTTTTAAAGAAAATAAAGAGATCGTAGCCACTGCCACTTCACTAGATAAAGACCTGAGTGTAAAAAGCGACTATGTAAGAATTGAAGGAGATCAGTCGATTTTTAAGAATAGCTGGACCGCGGCCGGTGCCACTATCACCTGGAACATGCTACATTATGATGTGCAATTGATAGGTGGTATAGTCCTGCACCAGGGAAAAATTTCAGAAATGGCCACCGGTGAGGGGAAAACACTCGTTTCTACCCTTCCTGCCTATTTAAATGCATTGCCTGGAGAAGGCGTTCATCTAGTAACCGTTAACGACTATTTGGCTAAGCGAGATCAGGAATGGAATGGCCCTCTTTTTGAGTGGCTGGGAATTACAGTTGACTGCATTGACAAACACCAACCCAACTCGGAGGAAAGAAGAAAAGCGTACACGGCTGATATAACTTACGGAACTAATAACGAGTTTGGTTTTGACTACTTGCGTGATAACATGGTCCATAGCCCGGAGGAAATGGTACAGCGTAAACACCATTACGCCATGGTGGATGAAGTAGACTCCGTATTAATCGACGATGCCCGTACACCGCTGATCATATCAGGACCTGTAGCAAAGGGCGACGATCAACAATATCATATTCACAAACCTCGTATCCAGCAATTAGTAGTTGAACAGGAGAAAATTGTTCGTAATTGCCTCAACGAAGCTAAACGTCTAATTACGGCAGGACAGGACGACCCTAAAACCGGTGGTTTATATCTATTCCGTGCTCATCGCGGTTTGCCCAAGTATGGTCCGGTTATTAAATACCTCAGTGAACCCGGAGTTAAAGTGCTTCTACAAAAGGCAGAAAATTATTACTTACAGGACCAGCAACGATACATGCCACAGGTAGATGAAGAGTTATTGTTTCACATTGATGAAAAGAACAATTCAGTCGACTTGACCGACAAAGGCTTAGCGGCTATCACACGCAGCGGAGAGGATCCAGAATTTTTTGTATTACCGGATATTGGAGTTCGCTTGTCAGAGGTTGAAAAAAGTGAAGCGAGTGCAGAAGAAAAGATGCAGCTCAAAGAAGCTACACTAAACGAATATGCCCAAAAGGCCGATCGCATACATACGGTTCAACAGTTGCTAAAAGCCTACACACTTTTCGCAAAAGATGTGGAATATGTAATCATGGATGGTGCGATTAAGATTGTGGACGAACAAACAGGTCGTATCATGGAGGGCCGTCGTTACAGCGACGGACTGCATCAAGCTTTGGAAGCAAAAGAAAATGTAAAGATTGAGGCGGCCACACAGACTTATGCCACCATTACCCTACAGAATTATTTCAGAATGTACCACAAGTTGGCGGGTATGACAGGTACAGCGGAAACAGAAGCTGCGGAATTGTGGAGTATCTACAAGTTGGATGTAGTTAGTATCCCTACTAATTTGAATATGATTCGCGACGACCGCGATGATTTGGTCTACAAAACCAAGCGAGAGAAATTCAAAGCTGTTATTGACGAAATAGAATCCTTGAGAAATGCAGGACGACCTTGTCTGGTAGGTACCACTTCAGTTGAGGTGAGTGAGTTGTTAGGTCGTATGCTACAACAAAAGAAAATTCCACACAACGTACTTAATGCCAAGCAACATGCCCGAGAGGCGCAGGTGGTAGCCGAGGCTGGATTGGCAGGTGCCGTTACCATTGCTACTAACATGGCAGGAAGGGGTACAGATATTAAACTGGGTCCCGGCGTGAAAGAAGCAGGTGGATTAGCTATCATAGGCACAGAAAGACATGAGAGCCGCCGTGTAGATAGACAATTACGAGGTCGTGCGGGTCGTCAGGGAGATCCGGGTTCGAGTCAGTTTTATGTTTCACTGGAAGACGACTTAATGCGGATGTTTGGTAGTGATAGAATTGCAGGATTGATGGATAAGCTGGGATATAAAGAAGGGGATGTGATCCAGCACAGCATGATCAGCAATAGTATCCAACGAGCTCAGAAAAAAGTAGAGGAAAATAATTTTGGGATTCGTAAAAGACTTCTAGAATACGACGATGTGATGAATATGCAACGAAATGCAGTTTACAAACGTCGTAATCATGCTTTATTTGGAGAACGGCTTGCTTTGGATATCGACGGAGCTTTTTCAGCACAGGCAGAAGGACTGGTCACCTCTTTCCGTGAACAGGAAGATTATGATGGATTCAAGATGGCCTGTATCTTAAACTTTGGTCTGGATACTTCCATCACCCAAGATGAATTATTAAAAGCCGACGAATCAAAACTCATTGATCGCCTGTACCAGGAAGCAATTGTAAGCTATGCGCATCATAAACAAGAAGTAGAAAAGCAGGCAATTCCTGTTTTCAAGAACATTCGTTTAACGCAGGGCGCTAATATTGAAAACGTTATTGTTCCTTTCACCGATGGTCGCAAAGGATACAATGTTTTGGCCAATCTTACCAAGACGCTTGATACTGGAGGAATTGAATTATCTCAGGCACTGGAACGCTCTGTAACCCTTGCTGTAATTGACGAAAACTGGAAAGAGCATTTACGTGCCATGGACGATCTCAAACAAAGTGTTCAAACCGCTTACCTCGAACAGAAAGATCCGTTGGTTATCTACAAAATGGAGGCGTATCAGCTATTCCGTAACATGAATGCAGACGTCAACCGAAATATTGTCAACTTCCTTTGTCATGCTACCCTACCCACGCAACAGCAAGAAGCTGGATTACGGGAAGGTCGTCAACAACGTACGGACATGAGTCGTATGCGTGCTAACAAAGAAGAGATAGAAACTGCAGGTCAGGATTATGCAGCCAATGAGCAAGATAAGCCGGCTCCTGTCACTGCTGGACCCAAGATTGGACGAAACGACCCTTGCCCCTGTGGAAGCGGCAAGAAGTTCAAGCAGTGTCACGGAAGAGACCTTTAATCAAAATCCTTTTCGAGGCGCTTTCAGTTCGTATTTCTGCTCAAAACGATCGTTCAACAATTTATGTTTGTCCGTGAGATCGATTTTGCGTCCTTGTATATATGCTGCAGTCACATTGCTGTTACGCATGTCTAATAGATCACCACTGCTTACCACAATGTTTGCATCTTTCCCTACTTCAATACTACCCGTTTTATCTGCCACACCCATGATACGAGCCGCATTAAGCGTGATTGCAGCCAGCGCCTCTTCCTTATCTAAACCATAAGCAGCAGCAGTGCCTGCGTTAAAGGCTAAATTTCTTCCACGGGTTTGACTGTCATCATCAGAGATAGAAAACAAAACTCCTGCTTTCTTTAACTGCGCCGCAGTCTTATAAGGCTGATCCACATCATCGTCTCCAGCAGTAGGTAAACTATGTGGCTGTTGTAAGATTACAGAAACATCGTGCTGCTTGAGCAGATCAGCTACTAGATAACTCTCGCTTCCACCCACAATCACCATATCAAATCCAAACTCTTTTACAAAATCAAGTGCTACTAAAATTTGTTTGGCCGTAGTGGCGTGCATGTACAACTTCTGTTTTTTCTCGAATAGATCTTTGACGGCTTCAAACTTTAGGTTGGTCGCTTTACGATCAG
>CAINBK010000274.1:0-3369 GCA_903846615.1 uncultured Bacteroidota bacterium | reverse complement strand
GGATCTGCAGGGTCAAGTGGAAGTTCAGGATCTTCAGGTTCAACAGGAACTAGCGGTTCTTCAGGGACAAGTGGTACAACAGGATCTAGCGGTAGTTCAGGGTCAAGCGGATCTACAGGTACATCAGGTAGTAATACTTTACGGTGGTTTATATCAGGAACAGTTACTGAACTATTTTCTTTTGTTACCAGTAGAGGACCAACTCCTTTTCCAAGCGCACTACCTGAATCAAGTAATTGGTAGTGATTGCGGGCGCTAAAGAGTGCCGGAAAACTTAGTTTAGTGATATCTAATTTGCCCTCTATTGCCCATTGGTTTAATGTTTCAACATCTTCGAGGATTGGTTCAAATTGAATATCTCCGGTGTCTATCTTGCCATGCACCAGTGCATCAAAAATAAATGTGTCATTTGGGCAGGGTGAAAAACCAATCCGCAGTTTCATAAAACTTGTAATAAATTCAATAAGGATTGGTTTAGCGAATGAATTGCGGCTGGCATATTCCAATTTTTCTTATTTCGCTCTGCTATATAATTACTGGTGCTACGAAGTTGAATAAAGGGAATGTCTTCCTGGAGGGCAACATAATGTAGGGCTGCTCCTTCCATGGATTCAATGAGCGGATTAAATTGTTTTTTATAAAAACGAACTTTTTGTAGTTGTGTCGTTATTTCATTTACGGAGACCCCTGTTACTTTTGGTAATTTGAGTTTCTTCACAATGGGGTGGGGATTCACCAGCCAACCCTTTAGGTAGGGGGGCTGGTGGGCTGGAACCAAGTCAAGATCAAAAAGTGTTTTCAAAGCATTCAACTCAACGACACTTTGATCAGCGATGGCCTCTTTCTTTATAATAAACACACGGCCTAATTTCATCTTTTTATCAAAACATCCTCCTACACCGGCTTGTATGATTAGGTCAGGTCGTTTTAGCTGAATCTGTTTTTGTAAGGAATAGGAGGTGGCCAACAGGCCGATACCGGTAATTAGTACATCCAATTGAATGGAATTGGAGATCGGTATGTTTCCTTCTTTAAGTTTTTCTAAAAGGGGTCGAATCTCGATCGGTGTAGCGGCAATGACCAGACAATTCATGCTGTAAAATTAGCTGAATAAGGCTAACTTTGCCACTCATCCTTCCTGCGCCCAATGCTGTCGGGAAGAAAAAAGTAAAGCATGGTTTACTTGACTAGGATTGAACATTTTAATGCGGCTCATCGTTTGTTTAATCCCAATTGGACACCGGAGAAGAACGAAGCGACCTTTGGTAAGTGTGCAAACAAGAATTGGCACGGTCATAATTTTGAGCTTTTTGTGACTATCAAGGGTAAGCCAGATCCCGATACCGGCTTTATTTTTGATGCTAAGAAGTTATCGGTAATAATTCGAGAGCGTGTTGTTGATAAACTAGATCATCGTAATCTGAATTTGGATGTTGATTTCATGAAAGACAAGTTGTGCTCGATTGAAAATCTAGTGGTGGGTATTTGGAAAGAGTTAGAGCCGGCTTTACCTGAACAAGTAAAGTTGCATTATATCAAGTTGGTGGAGACCCCTCGTATTTACGTTGAATATTATGGCGAATAAAGTTGCTGTATATCGAAAAGAACATTTTAATGCCGCGCATCGCTTGGCTAATCCGTCTTGGACTGATGCTGAAAATGCACGCGTGTTTGGCAAGTGTGCATTGCCTCATTATCATGGCCATAACTATGAATTGATAGTTAAGGTGACTGGCATTCCAGATCCTACAACGGGTTATGTAATTGATATGAAAGTATTAAGTGATCTGATTCAGCGTGAGATTGTGGAACGCTTTGATCATCGTAATCTCAATTTGGATACGGTAGAGTTTGCTAATCTCAATCCTACAGCGGAACATATTGCTATTGTTATTCATGACTTATTGCGACCGCACTTGGACAAATCACTTGAATTACAAATCCGACTTTACGAAACCCCCCGCAACTTTGTAGATTATCCCGCTTAATTTATATCCTATGGCCTATAAAAAAACTGAGCAGTACGACGAGAAAGCCACCTTGGCACTCACAAAAAATTATAAAGAGGCTATTGCCTTATTGGGAGAGGATCCCGAGCGGGAGGGGATATTGAAAACGCCTGAGCGTGTGGCCAAGGCAATGCAGTATTTAACACAGGGCTATCATCTGGATGCACATGCTATTCTAAATTCCGCAAAATTTCACGAAGATGTGAGTGAGATGATTGTTGTGAAAGATATTGAAGTGTACAGTATGTGTGAGCATCATATGCTTCCCTTCTTTGGAAAGGCGCATGTGGCCTATATCCCCAATGGCTGGATTACTGGATTAAGTAAAGTGGCCCGTGTAGTGGATGTATTTGCCAGACGTATGCAAGTACAGGAGCGTTTGACCATTCAAATTAAAGACGCCATCAAAGACACGCTCAACCCATTGGGTGTGGCCGTGGTGGTAGAAGCACGACATTTATGTATGATGATGCGCGGCGTTCAGAAACAAAATTCTGTAACCACTACTTCTGCCTTTGATGGAGAGTTTCATAAAAACTCTACCCGTAGCGAATTCATGCGTTTGATTGGTACAAGATTAAGCTGACCTACCCATTTATTTTTATGAAACATGCTTATGTATTTCCCGGCCAGGGATCGCAATTTCCAGGAATGGGAAAAGCAATTGTTGAACAATCGGAAGCTGCCAAAAAGTTGGTAGAACAAGCCAATACTCAGCTTGGTTTTGATTTGGCCTCAATTATGTTTTCGGGGACTGAGGAAGAGCTCCGTCGTACTGATGTAACACAGCCTGCTATTTTTTTACATTCTATGTTAGCGTATTCCACATTGAATAATCCCCAACCTTCTATGGTTGCTGGACATTCGTTAGGAGAATTTTCAGCTTTAGTGGCGGCTGGTGTACTTTCTTTTGCAGATGGTCTTCGTTTGGTGGCAGCGCGTGCTAACGCCATGCAAAAAGCATGTGAGTTAGAGCCGGGCACTATGGCGGCGGTATTAGGATTGGATGACCAAAAAGTGGAGGCAGTTTGTTCCGGTATCACCGATATTGTTGTTCCTGCTAATTATAACTGTCCTGGGCAATTAGTGATCAGTGGTTCCGTAGCGGGTATTGAAAAAGCTTGTGTTGCGTTGAAAGAAGCAGGTGCCAAACGTGCCCTGGTGTTGCCTGTAGGCGGCGCCTTTCATTCTCCCTTGATGAAGGCAGCGGAGGAAGAATTGCAAGGAGCAATCCAATCCATCACGTTCAATGCGCCCTCTTGTCCTGTTTATCAAAATGTAGTGGCGATGCCTGTAACCGATCCTTCTACAATCAAGCAAAACTTAATCAATCAGTTGACGGGTCCTGTTAAATGGACTC
>CAINBK010000273.1:0-5573 GCA_903846615.1 uncultured Bacteroidota bacterium | reverse complement strand
TATTGGGTGTGCTGATTCATGAGAACAGATTTACCTATGAAAAAAAGGGGTTAACGAAAATTTTGGATCTTGGAAATTTTTGGGAAGAATATTACAAAGTTCCAATACCACTTGGAGGGATTGCTATAAAACGTTCATTTGAACAGCCCTTAAAAAAACAGCTGGAAGAATGGATTCGCAATAGCCTTGCATACTCCTGGACAAATTATCCGCAGTTATCCTTATTTGTCCGAAGTCATGCACAGGAAATGGAAGAAGAAATTATGCGCAAGCATATTACACTTTATGTAAATAAATTCACCCATTCTTTAGGAGAGGAAGGACAGCGCGCCATTCAGATACTATTTGAAAAATATTTACAGTTACAAAACAAACCCCGGACTGAAAGCGAGTTTCCCCTTTTTGTATAATTCTATTTTATCAGGAAGGTTTTAACGCTTTAGCATACACTTCCAAACAACGCTTACGAGCATAATCGTGTTCCACGATAGGACGAGCATATGTCAGCTCCTCAAATTCTGGAACCCAGTGACGGATATAGCGTAAGTCAGGATCAAACTTCTGTGTTTGCAAATAGGGATTAAATACACGGAAATAGGGAGCCGCATCACAACCTGAGCCAGCAGCCCATTGCCAACCACCATTATTAGCAGCCAGATCAAAATCAAGCAATTTTTTTGCAAAATAAGCTTCACCCCATCGCCAGTCTATCAATAAATGCTTGGTCAGGAAAGAAGCCACAATCATACGAACCCGATTATGCATATATCCAGTGGAATTTAATTCCCGCATTCCGGCATCCACGATAGGATAACCCGTCATTCCCTCACACCAGGCTTGAAATTCATGTGTGTTATTTCGCCATTGAATTGTATCATAGGCAGGCTTAAATGAGTTTCCAACCACATGTGGAAAATGCCACAATATCATATGATAAAAATCACGCCAAATTAATTCATTGAGAAAGGTTTCATTAAGCGAACCCGCTTGTCGAGCCAATGAACGAACACTGATTGTTCCGAAACGAAGATGCACGCCAAGTTGTGTAGTACCCTTGATTGCGGGTAAGTCTCTTCTTTCTTTATACTGCTTGATTGTATCAGTTTGCCAAACCGAGGAAGGAAAAGCAATACCCGATGACGAAAAACCAATTGCAGCAAGCGTTGGGAATTCAGCACCCTGATAAGAAGCGCAAGCCTGAAGTAACTGTTCGGAGGGATAAGACTGTAAATGTTCTTTTTGGAGCGTTGCTTTCCATCGGCGAGAATAGGGAGTGAATACAGTATAAGGCTTCCCATCGTCCTTAATAACCTCTTGTCTCTCTAATAAGACCTGATCCTTGAAGGAATGAAATGCAACTCCCTGACTTTCTAACAACGTTTTGACAGCAGCATCCCGTTGCAGAGCGTAAGGCTCATAATCATGGTTAGTAAAAACACAATTTATCGGATACTCCTTCAGAAGATCAGAAAATATTTTAGCGGGTTCTCCCATCCTAACATCGACTCCAGCACCTACTTGCTGTAGTTGAGTATGAATCTTATAGACAGCCTGGTGAATAAACTCTACTCTACGATCCGAATTTTCCTCTAAGTCGTTTAAAATATTGGTATCGAAGATAAAAATTGGCTGCACGGCGAATCCGCTAAGTAGCGCCTCGTGAAAACCTCGATTATCCTCAATTCGCAAATCCCTTCTAAACCAAAAAATAGAAACTGCTTGCATTGTACATTGAAAACAAATTACTTAAAGAATGGTTTAGACAATTAAGTAAAAGTTAATCACAATTTATACCTCATAAAATTGCGGAAAATACTGGGAATTTTCAGTAAAAATACGGATGCCTCAAATTTAAAATTTACCAAATTGAATTTTAGTTTTATCGCATGGAATCACGTAGTAAAAACAAAAAAAGAATTTGGCCCAGTTGGCAGATTGCAATTCAAGAAGAATCCTATCAGCAAATCTCTTCTGAATTACATGATAATGCCTGCCAGACAATCTTACTCTCGATCTTAAATCTCCAGCGAATTGATAAAAATAATCCAGAATTAAAAATAAGTGATACGATTGAGTTACTAGAAGAAACACTGCATGAAATACACCAACTATCACGTTCTCTCAATGGTGAACTAATCCTATCTATTGGACTACGCGCCGCACTTGAGAAACAAATGGACAGATTGCGTAATGCATGTGGCATTCATACTTCACTTTCGATAAAAGGGAAACAGCAATACTTGTGCGATGAAATGGAACTAATTATTTACAGAATTATTCAAGAAGCCTTAAATAATGTTTTAAAACATGCTAAAGCCAGTAAGGTAGAGGTAGAAATGAATTTTTTAGAACAGGAGTTAACTATTAAGGTTATTGATAACGGTAAAGGTTTTAATCAAACAGCAGATCACTTTGCATCGGCAGGCCTTCGTAATATGAATTTTAGAGCAGCATCCCTACACGGAAAATTAAAAATAGAAAGTACCCCCAACCAAGGCAGTTGCCTCACCCTTCAAATTCCCTGCTTAAAAACCAATCTATGATACGAATCATCCTTGTTGACGACCACGTTATGCTGCGCAATGCATTAGCCGCGCGTATTAATGAATTTGAAAACTTCAAAGTAGTAGACCAATGTAGCCATGGCAAAGAGCTAATCCATGCGTTGGAAACAAATCCTGAGCCGGATCTGGTGCTACTAGATTTGAACATGAAAGAAATGAATGGAATGGAGACTGCTCAATGGTTGAAGAAAAACCGACCTTCTATCAAAGTTTTGATGCTTACCATGTACGATTCTGAGTTGACACTGATCCAATTGCTTCAGCTTGGCGTAAAAGGTATTTTACATAAGTCAGCTAGTCCATCTGACTTACGCGCAGCAATCATGACTATTGCCACTGAGGGTCAGTATTTCTCCAATCATACAACTACCAAGCTAGTCAATATGGTCAATAGCAAAGAGGCAGGAACAAAACGGCTACAGAAATCACTATTAAATGATGAGGAGGTCTTCTTTTTGCAATTAGCCTGCTCTGATATGACTTATAAGGAAGTAGCAAAACGAATGAAATTAAACCCAAGGACAGTAGATTCAATCCGGGATCAATTATTTATCAAGCTGGATGTAAAGAGTCGTGTAGGACTGGCGATGGTAGCTATTCGAAATGGGATTGTTTCACTTTAGAATACAATCTCTGGTACATGTGCTGGCACTACCAGCCTGCCTGCTGTCTTGGCTTGAATTTCCTCAACGGATATTCCTGGAGCACGCTCGCATAAAAGAAAACCATCTGGTGTAATTTCTAATACTGCCAGGTCAGTTACTACTTTTTTGACGCATCGCACACCAGTAAGGGGAAGATCGCAGCGAGGAAGCAATTTGGATTCGCCCTTGGGATTGGTATGCATCATGGCTACGATAATGTTGCGAGCACTCGCAACTAAGTCCATTGCACCACCCATTCCCTTGACCATTTTCCCGGGAATTTTCCAATTTGCAATATCGCCCTGGTCACTCACCTCCATGGCCCCTAACACCGTTAGATTAACCTTCCCAGCCCTAATCATTCCAAAGCTGACAGCCGAGTCAAAAAAAACAGACCCCTTAACAGTTGTGATAGTTTGCTTTCCAGCATTGATCAAATCAGCATCAACCTGATCTGCTGTGGGAAAAGGCCCCATTCCCAACAAACCGTTTTCACTTTGAAGCACTACATCTACACCTGAAGGAATATAATTTGCAACCAAGGTGGGAATTCCAATACCCAGATTTACATAATATCCATGCTTCAACTCACGGGCAATACGTTGAGCAATTTGTTCTTTTGATAATGGCATATTAATATTGTTAATCAAGCATGACTAGTAGTTCGCTGCTCAATACGTTTTTCATAATTCCTTCCCTCAAAAATTCGATGTACATAAATACCGGGGGTATGTACGGCATCTGGATCCAAACTTCCGGCAGGAACTAATTCCTCCACTTCTGCAATTGTAGTTTTTCCAGCCATCGCCATCAGTGGATTAAAGTTTCTTGCTGTTGCATGAAAAATTAAATTACCCATGGTATCCCCTTTCCAAGCCTTAACAATGGCAAAGTCTGCATCAAATGCATACTCCATCAAATAATCCTTGCCATTAAAGTTTCGGACTTCTTTCCCTACCGCCACCTCTGTGCCAACTCCAGCTGGTGTATAGATAGCAGGCATCCCATACCCAGCAGCCAGACATCGAGTGGCTAGTGTACCTTGAGGAATTAGATCCACCAATAATTCTCCACTTAGCATTTGGCGCTCGAACTCAGCATTCTCACCCACGTAGGAGGAAATCATCTTACGCACTTGCTTACGCTGTAGCAATAAACCAATTCCAAAATCATCCACTCCGGCATTATTGGATATACAGGTCAGCTCTTTAACGCCTTTTTTCACTAGGGAAGCAATACAATTCTCCGGAATGCCACATAGTCCAAAACCTCCCAGCAAAATGGTATCTCCATCTTTTATGTCGTGAATGGCCTCATCAGGACCGGTAACAACTTTATTCATAACGTAATTATAAGAACGAAATTAGGAACTTACTCAGGAAGAAGCGCCTTACCCGGCTTCCTGATTTTGATCAGCGGATCCTCCTCCTTTTTTGATATGGAGTCCATCACCTTTGCCATTAATTCAGGATGCTGCTGATAATATGAAAAACTTTTTTTGAACTGCTGTTCAGATACCGCATGAAAAGTCAAGACTTTGTTTAGCCACTCAATTTGGGCCTGCTCTTTATTGATACTTGAATCCTTACTAAGAATAAAATTATTGACCATGTGGCCACTTCTAAGCATATCAAAAAGCACCTCCTCCATTTTATCAGAGCTGAGTATATCGGCGGGAACAGCTTGTCGGCTTTGACAGCCGCAAGTGGCCACTAAAATAATCATGGCAGCCAAGTGGCTTCTCATAATGTGCGATAAAGTGGTAAATTGGTAATATCTAGTTTTGAAAGCAATTCCTTGGCCCTAGCTTTTTGCTCCCCATTTCCTTTACTGAAGATCTTTAGTAATTCATTACCCTTTCCCTGAAAGAAAACAGGAACAATCATAGAATTCAAATTTTCCGTGTTAACCGTGTTAAGGTAACTGAGCGCATTCAGCATTCCATTGCGTGCTGCTTCTTCGTTCTCAAACAAAACATCAATACCCGTTCTATAATAAGCATACAAGGCATCATGAAATAAAGTGAAGCGATTATTATTTAAATTTTCGGCTAACCAATACCGATTTCGAAGACCATCAAAAGATTTCCAACCTGAAATATCTTTTGCATCAGGAGCATTGTTCACAATATTCCAGGCTTTCTGAAAATAAATATCGCCACTCCGAAGACTAAAGGAAGTGTAATCTAAGCCAAGGATAATATTAATGTAGTAGGCTATCGTGGCGGTTAAATTAGCTACCAAGGGATCACTACCCTGTACACGATTCTCATTGAACTCAACGGGTTGAAACTCGACATATTTAAAAATCAGATTATCGTCTTGAAAATTCAGCAGCGGGCTAACATAGGTTGTGTTATAAGCTG
>CAINBK010000272.1:0-1719 GCA_903846615.1 uncultured Bacteroidota bacterium | reverse complement strand
CGCGCCGTTGTTAAGAAGGAATTGGCATCCGCAGCTGCTTTTTCAGCGCGAAACAGTGAAATCTTTGCTTCTAGACCACGCTCGATGAGCGCTCGCATGACCTTTAATTCTTCATTGGCAGCAACAGCAGATACTTCAGCTGCATTTAACTTTGATTTTGATGAATTAATTTCTGCGCGTCGTTGCGATAGCTGTGAAACTGCTTGGGCACGTCGTTCTTTAAATAAACTCTTTTCGGTATTGACGATTTGAGGGTTTGCATCCGCAATTTCCTTTGGCAAATCAAAACTGGTCTTACCCTCATACTCTGCTGTCAAGCGAATTAACTTGGTACTTAACATGGCAACATTATCGACGGCAATATTAAATTCACTTTTTGACTGAATCGGACTTAGCGAAATTAAAAGCTCATCTTTTTTTACAACCTGTCCAGACTGCACATGAATTTTTTCAACACGTCCTCCCTCAAAATGCTCAATCACCTGCAAGCGTGAAGAAGAAATGACGGTGCCTTGAGCGGTAACAACCTGATCGAGCTTGGCAAAATAGGCCCAAAGTAGTCCCAAGACAAAAAAAGCACTAATAATAAAAAGCAGCTGCGAGCTTAAGCGCTCCCGATTTTCAATATCGTAGCTAAAGGTCTCCTTAATAATAAATTTAGCATTCGCAAGGATCTTTTTAAATTGCATTTACGACAGCGCCTGATTAACGGGGTTCGGTGGCTGTGGTAAATCTCGCTTTTTGCCATCGGCATCGTTGGGGATTGCTTTGATATTGAGAAAATTATCAACGGTATCTGTGCCAATGACTTTGCCGCTATCAATAATGATGACACGATCCACTAGGGATAAAAGGGATGTGCGGTGAGTAATCAGAACGAGTGTCGAGTCCAGGGTTTGATTTTTTAGACTTTCGACAAAGAGGCGCTCGGAACGTGCATCCATGGCGCTCGTTGGCTCATCAAACAACAAGATGGAGGGTTTGCGAACCAGTGCACGTGCAATCGTAATGGATTGGCGCTGCCCCCCCGATATCCCTTCACCTCGCTCCTTAACCATTAATTTATAGCCCTTGGGGTGGCGATCAATAAAATCTGCAACGCCTGAGAGGCGAGCGGCAAGAAGCATCTCTTCCGTACTAATATTAGCAGCGCCCAAAGTAATATTTTGCTCGATCGTGCCGGCAATGAGCCATGGCTCTTGGGCCACATAGCCAATATTTTCACGGACTTCCGAGGGGTCAATTTGCGTGATATCAATCCCATCGAGATAAATCGCACCTTCTTGCACTTCAAATAGCTTAGCAATTAATTTACCAATAGTTGTTTTGCCGGAGCCGACTCGACCCACAATCGCTACCCGTTCACCCGGATTAATTAAAAAACTAATGCCTTGCAAGGCTTTACCGTCTTGACCTGGATAGGCAAACTCCACATCCTTAAATTCAATTGAACCTTGCAATTTTCCCCTGGGAAGATAGTTAATATCTTTACCGTGTTCGGTTGGTTGCTTCATTAACTCATCAAGCGCTTTATAACCGGTCATGATTTGGTTTAAGCGCAATAACAATTGTGTAAATTGAGCAAAAGGTGTGAGCGCTTTACCAGACAAAATGGAACAGGCAATAATGGCACCATAACCATAAGATCCCATCGATACCGTGAGCGCACCCACCGCAATAACCATAATTTGCACCGCTTGCTGGACTTCCGCAGTTAGG
>CAINBK010000271.1:0-9048 GCA_903846615.1 uncultured Bacteroidota bacterium | reverse complement strand
TATGATCCTTAGCATGATAGACCTAACTACCCTAGAGGGCAAAGACACGCCGGGAAAAGTTAATCAATTGTGTACCAAAGCAAGACATCTTCATGACCACATTCCTGGGCTTCCAACCGTGGCCGCCATTTGCGTTTATCCGTCCATGGTTAGCGTTGCTAAAAAGGCACTGCAAGGAAGTTCTATTAAAGTAGCCTCAGTGGCCACTGCATTTCCCAGTGGCCAGTCCTCGCTACGGATCAAGCTGGCTGATACACGCCTTGCGGTTGTGGAAGGTGCAGATGAAGTAGATATGGTAATTAGCAGAGGTAAATTTCATGCCGGAGAATACGCCTACGTATTTGATGAAATTGCTGCCATCAAGGAAGCTTGTGGCAAGGCAAGGCTAAAGGTTATTTTGGAAACGGGCGAACTAGGAACCTTGGACCAAGTGAAAAAAGCAAGTACCATCGCCATTGCAGCCGGTGCTGATTTTATTAAGACCTCTACCGGAAAAATTCAGCCGGCCGCAACACTACCAGTAACATTGGTTATGCTGGAAACCATTCGTGACCATTTTCAAAAAACCGGTAAAAAAGTGGGCATGAAACCAGCCGGTGGGATTTCAAAATCAAAACTAGCCCTTCACTATTTAGTGATGGTCAAAGAAACACTGGGAGATGCTTGGCTTGATAATCATTGGTTTCGTTTTGGAGCTAGTAGTTTAGCCAATGATGTGTTGATGCAAATAGCAAAAGAAACACTGGGCAATTACCAATCGCCCACTTATTTTTCAATCGACTAAACGATATATAGGATGGCCACCAAAAAAAAATGGGAATACGCTCCTGCACCTGAAAGCAAACAACCTGCTGCGATTGCCAGCCGTTATGAGCTTTTTATCAATGGAAAATGGCAGCAGCCAACAAGCGGTAGCTATTTCAAAAGTATAAATCCTGCCACCGAAGAAAATTTGAGTGAGATTGCGACAGCTAATGAAGCGGATGTAAATAAAGCGGTACAAGCAGCCCGTCAAGCGTATGAAAAATACTGGAAGAAAATTACACCCGCTGAAAGAGGTAAATATATTTTTCGGATTGCACGTATCATGCAGGAAAGAGCGCGGGAATTAGCCGTTACTGAAACCATGGATGGCGGCAAGCCCATTCGCGAAAGCCGGGATTTTGATATTCCAACAGCTGCCAATCACTTTTTTTACTACGCTGGATGGGCCGACAAATTGAACTTTGCATTCCCCAATAAAAAAGCGAATGCCCTGGGTGTGGCTGGACAAATTACACCGTGGAATTTTCCATTACTAATGGCTGCCTGGAAAATTGCCCCTGCATTAGCCACTGGCAACACGGTTGTATTAAAGCCTGCAGAGACTACTTCACTTACTACCTTAAAACTGGCGGAGATCATTCAAGAAGCCGACCTTCCTCCAGGAGTTGTCAATATCATTACAGGAGCAGGCGAGACGGGTACTTGGCTAACCAAGCATAAAGACCTAAACAAGATTGCATTCACTGGTTCTACCGAAGTAGGAAAAATTATTCAACGCACGTTAGCGGGAAGCGACAAAAAATTAACCTTGGAACTCGGTGGAAAAGGTGCCAATATCATCTTTGAAGATGCCCCAATTGACCAAGCGGTTGAAGGCGTGATCAACGGTATATTTTTTAATCAAGGACATGTATGTTGTGCCGGCTCGCGATTGTACGTACAAGAATCCATTGCAAAAATCTTTATCAAAAAATTAAAAGATCGGATTGATACATTACTGGTTGGCGATCCGATGGATAAGAATACAGACATTGGTGCCATCAATTCCGCTCAACAGCTTAAGACCATTCAACAGTATATTAAAATTGGCAAATCCGAAGGTGCTAATTTTTTTGAAAGCAATTGTGCACTTCCTAAAAAAGGGTATTTCTGTAAACCCACTTTATTCACCAATGTAGCCCAAAGCAATAGAATTGCACAAGAAGAAATCTTTGGTCCAGTACTTTGCATTTTGACCTTCCGTACAGACGACGAGGTTATTGAAAAAGCAAACAACTCACCCTATGGTTTAAGCGCAGGAGTTTGGACTGATAAAGGCGCCCGCATTTTTAACATTTCAAAACGGTTGCGAGCCGGAGTGATATGGGCCAACACCTACAATTTATTTGACCCCACTTCTCCCTTTGGAGGATATAAAGAAAGTGGCTTTGGCCGTGAAGGAGGATTGCAAGGATTACAACCTTATGTTCAACTTAGTTAAACACTAGAAAATGACGCAGAACAAAAGACTAGAGATTTGGAAAACCTACAAAATTTATATTGGAGGTCAATTTCCGCGTACGGAGTCAGGACGCAGTTACGCTGTTAAAAATGCCGGTGGAAAAACTATTGCTAATGTCTGCCAATCATCCCGCAAAGACGTCAGAGATGCAGTGAGCGCTGCCCGCGCAGCCTGGAGTGGATGGAGTAATAGAAGTGGATTTAATCGAGGACAAATTCTATACAGAATTGCAGAAATGCTGGAAGGGAGAAAAAAACAGATTAAGGACGAACTGATCGCTCAAGGCTTTACCGCGGCATTAGCCACGCGTGAAATCAATCTGTCAATTGATCGGCTCATCTATTATGCCGGATGGTGTGATAAATATCAATCACTTTTTAGTTCAGTCAATCCAGTAGCCACAGCACATTATAACTTTTCAGTCCCTGAGCCGATGGGTGTAGTGGGTCTTTTGGCCCCTGCTAATGCACCACTGCTGGGTATAGTTTCCTTGATGGCGCCTTGTATTGCTGGAGGAAATACCTGTTTGATACTTGCCGATCAGGAACAACCGCTTGCTGCAGTTAGTTTTGCAGAAGTGCTTAATAGCGCTGATGTGCCAGGTGGTGTTGTAAATATTTTAACTGGCTTTCAACTAGAACTAACTGACTGGATTAGCACACATATGGATGTGAATGCAATGGTTTGTTTTGAACAAGGGAAACTAGATTGGAAAAAATTGCAAGAAAACGGAGCAAGTCATGTAAAACGCATGTTTTGTTGGAAAACCAATGAATTATTCACTGCTGGGGGACAATCCCCATACCTAATTACGGATTTACAAGAAATTAAAACTACCTGGCATCCCATACAAACAATTGCTGGTAGCGGGAACGCCTACTAAAGCAGCTATCTTTACAATATGTTTCGCTTCTTAGCTCTCATGAGTTTTTGGTTACTGCTAGTCATTCCTTCCAAAGTAGCAGCGCAAGACAGCCTTTTCATTTCAAAAAATGACTCTTCGTATGTATCCATTATCAAGGATAATCGTATTGATGGACTGATCAAAAGACAAATGCAGGTCAACGAGGAAACCAGTCGCAATGCAAGAAGGATAGAAAAAGGATTTCGTCTACTAGTGATCAGTACAACGCTACGGCATGAGGCATTGGCTGCTAAAACAAAAGTGTACTCCTATTTTCCAGAACTCAAAGCTTATCTTTTTCATCAATCGCCCTATTACAAAGTAAAAGCCGGGAATTTTAAAGACCGAAAAGATGCTGAACTCTACCAGCGAAGGCTTGAATTGCTGTTTCCGAAAGGAGTTTATATCATCAACGATCTAATCGAGGTAAAACTAAAGCTGCCAGGTGAGGAAGAAGTCATAGAACAAGACTGACAGTTCTAGCAAGGAAGAACTTATTTTTGCGATATGCAAGCAAGGATTCAGCAATTAGCCAAAACGTATTTACCGGATCTAATTAATTGGCGACGTCATCTACATCAACACCCAGAGCTGAGCTACCAGGAATTTGAAACAGCTAAGTTTGTTCAGGATAAACTAACCGAATGGAAAATTCCATTTCAAGTAATGGCAGGAACCGGTGTGATTGGGCTGATAAAGGGTAATAATCCTGATAAAAAAACAATTGCACTACGTGCTGACCTCGATGCGCTGCCGATTCAGGAAGAAAACAATATATCATTTCGTTCTTGCAAGCCAGGCATTATGCATGCTTGCGGACACGATGTACATACCGCTTGTTTACTAGGGGCTGCAAAAATTTTACAAGAAACAAAAGAGGAATGGGAAGGAACTGTGAAATTGATCTTCCAACCCGGCGAGGAAAAAAATCCCGGAGGTGCTTCGCTGTTGATCAAAGAAGGAGTGCTGCAAAATCCTCGCCCCGATGGCATTTTTGCATTACATGTTCATACTACTCTCGAAACTGGAAAAGTTAGTTTTCGCGCTGGGAAAGTAATGGCCAGTGCAGACGAAATTTATATTACGGTCCATGGTAAAGGTGGACATGCTGCTTCACCACATGCAGCAATTGACCCGATTCTAATCAGCGCACAACTGATAACTTCCTTACAACAATTGATAAGCCGCAGGAATGACCCCTTTAATCCCAGTGTGCTTTCGATCACTTCCATTCAAGGTGGCAATACCACCAATGTAATACCAGATCAGGTTAAGTTGATGGGAACATTCAGAGCACTGGATGAAAAATGGCGATTTGAGGCGCATCAGCTGATTAGAGCAACTACAGAGCAACTGGTTCAATCAATGGGCGGCAAGGCGGATCTCCAAATTGATGTAGGATATCCCTGTGTAGTCAACGAAACAAACTTAACTACCCAGGCACAACAACAAGCTTGCGCTTTTATGGGTGACGCACAAGTTTCAGAAACAGAAGTTAGAATGGGAGCTGAGGATTTTGGATTTTATGCGCAAGAAATACCCGCTTGCTTTTTTAGATTAGGAACGCGTAATACAGAAAAAGGAATTACACATGGCGTACACACTTCAAAATTTGATGTAGATGAATCTGCCATGGAACATGGAGCAGGGCTTCTTGCCTGGCTTGCAGTATCAGTGAATCCTGCCACCTGATGTAGCTACATCTCCAATGAACTTGGGCTGTTATTTTGCCCTACCTTTACAAATCGATTCAGTGAAAACTGAGTTTAAAAAACTAATACCAACAAATGGCTAGTGATTTACGCAAGCAACAGGCCTTAGAGTATCATGCAAAGGGAAGGCCAGGAAAAATTGAAGTAGTTCCTACGAAAGAAGCAAAAACGCAACGAGACCTATCGCTGGCTTATTCCCCCGGTGTAGCTTCTCCCTGTTTGGAAATTGCGGCAAACCCCGATGATGTATACAAATACACCGCCAAAGGAAATTTGGTGGCAGTGATCAGCAATGGCACTGCTGTCTTAGGACTGGGCGATATTGGACCAGAAGCAGGCAAACCCGTGATGGAGGGGAAAGGCGTGTTATTTAAAATATTTGCAGATATCGATGTATTTGATATAGAAATCAACGAAAAAGATCCTGAAAAATTTGTAGACATTGTTAAAGCACTGGAGCCCACATTTGGTGGTATCAATTTGGAGGACATCAAAGCTCCCGAGTGTTTTTATATCGAGAAACGATTGAAGGAGGAAATGCGGATTCCTGTAATGCACGACGATCAGCATGGTACCGCCATCATCAGTGCCGCCGCTTTGCTGAATGCCTGCGAATTACAGAAAAAGAAAATTGACAAATTAAAATTTGTGGTGAGTGGAGCCGGAGCAGCTGCCGTTGCGTGTATGAAGCTATATGTGGCGCTGGGAGCTAGAAGAGAAAATTTTTGGGTATATGATTCAAAAGGGCTGGTTCATGAAAGCCGAAACGATTTGGACGAGTTAAAAAAAGAATTTCTTGCCAAAGGAAAAAACCTCTCCCTGACAGAAGCATTAAAGGATGCAGATGTGTTTATTGGTCTCAGCAAGGGTGGCTTGCTCAATAAAGAGATGATCAAGAGCATGGCTAAGAATCCCATTGTTTTTGCTATGGCTAACCCTGATCCGGAAATTAGTTGGGAGGATGCCACAGAAACTCGTAAGGACATCATTATGGCCACAGGCCGAAGTGATTACCCCAATCAGGTAAATAACGTTTTAGGCTTCCCATATATATTTAGAGGGGCATTGGACGTCAGAGCCAGCTCTATCAATGAGGCCATGAAACTGGCAGCTGTAAAAGCACTTGCAGAGCTCACTAAATCTCCGGTACCTGATATTGTAAACATGGCCTATAACGAATCGAACATCAGTTTTGGTCCTACCTATATTATTCCCAAACCATTAGATCCTCGATTACTGGCGTGTGTGGCTCCTGCTGTGGCAAAAGCAGCCATGGAAAGTGGTGTTGCCAAAGCACCGATTCAGGATTGGGATCGTTACAAACAGGAACTAAACAAAAGACTCGGACTGGATAACCAGGTGATGCGCGCCATTGGAAGTAAGGCTAGAAAAAATCCAAAACGAATTGTATTTGCAGAAGCCGATAATCCCAAAGTATTGAAAGCAGCGCAAATTGTATTTGATGAAGGCATTGGCTTCCCTATCCTTTTAGGAAATGAGGATAAGATCAAAAAAATAGCAGAGGAAAATGCAGTTGACCTTGAAAGCCTCCCCATTTTTGATCCTCGTAGCGATGTTACCGAGGAAAAAAGAAATCAATATGGCGAACTTTTTCTCGGAAAGATGGGCCGGAGAGGTTTCAACGCCTATGAAGCTAAAAAGATCATGAAAGATCGCAACCACTATGGTTGTATGATGGTGGAATGTGGTGATGCCGATGCAATGATTTCGGGATTAACTAAAAATTATCCGGATACGATACGCCCTGCCATTGAAATCATTGGAATGGAGGAAGGTGTAAGTAAAATTGCAGGCATGTATATGATGCTTACAAAAAAAGGGCCCATCTTTCTAGCAGACACTACTGTAAATTTTAATCCAACCGCGGAAGAATTGGCAGAAATCACCCTATTAGCCGCCAAGGAGATTCGTCAATTCAATATTACACCTCGTATTGCCATGCTTAGCTATTCCAATTTCGGAAGCAGCAATTCTCCCGAGGCAAAACTGGTAGCCAAGGCAAGAAAAATCATTAAAGAAAAAGCCCCTGCACTAATTGTCGATGGAGAAATGCAAGCCAGCCTTGCCTTCAACAAGGAATTGATGCAAGAAAATTATCCTTTTAGTGAGTTAGCTGATCAAGATGTAAATACACTGATATTCCCCAACCTCTCTGCTGGTAATATTGCGTACAATCTTATGAAAGAATTAGGGACCGCAGATGCGGTGGGGCCCATTTTACTAGGATTAAAGAAGCCCGTACACATTTTACAATTAGGAAGCTCTATTCGCAGCATCGTGAATATGGCAGCCATTGCCATAGTGGATGCCCAGCTGAAATCCAAAACCAATAACTCAGAAGAAATTGTCAAGAAATCTCGTTGGTGGAAACGATTTAAAAAATAACTGAATAAGCACATGACGTTACTTGCCGATATAGGTCGTTTTTTAATCATGTTGAAAGGCATGTTTAAAAAATTAGAAAATCAGCAGATGTATTGGAAAGAACTCATGCGGCAGTGTACAGAAATTGGATTTGGCTCGCTGGGGATTGTAACCATCATTTCCGTTTTTATTGGGGCTGTATCCACGATTCAAACCGCCTATCAACTAGTGAGTCCGCTCATTCCAATTTCCACCATTGCACAGATTGTAAGAGATACCGTAATTCTTGAGTTCGCCCCTACCCTAGTTTGTGTAGTGTTAGCAGGGGTTGCTGGAAGTCGAATTGCCAGTGAGCTGGGTAATATGCGAGTAAGCGAACAAATTGATGCGTTGGAAATAATGGGTATTAACACCAAAACATACTTAATACTTCCCAAAATTGTAGCAGCTATGCTGATGATTCCGTTACTGGTTATCATTGCTATGGCATTGGGCATTTGGGGCGGTCGTTTAGCAGGAACAGCTGCCGGTATTATCTCTCCAAACTTGTTCGACAAAGGGCTTATGTCAGACTTTCTACCTTACAATGTGTTTTTTGCATTGACAAAATCCTATGTATTTTCTTTTATCCTATCAAGTATCCCTGCTTTTTACGGATATCATGTGCAAGGAGGTGCGTTGGAAATAGGGAAAGCAAGTACCAAAGCGGTTGTTGTAAGTTGTGTATTAATTCTTTTTGCAGATTATATTCTTTCGGCCCTTTTGCTTTAACAGCATGATTGAAGTAAAAAACATACAAAAAAAGTTTGACGATAAAGTGGTTATCGAAGAGGTAAGTGCTCGTATGGAAGCGGGTCGCTGTAACCTAATCATTGGTGCAAGTGGTAGTGGAAAGACCGTATTGATGAAGTGTATGGTTGGATTATTGAACCCAGATCAGGGTTCAATTTTTTACAATGGAAATAATTTCACAACCATGGAGTCTGAGGCAAAAACCTTAATCCGCAAAGAGATTGGGATGCTATTTCAAGGTTCCGCCCTATTTGACTCACTGACGGTGGAGGAGAATATCATGTTTCCACTGAACATGTTTACGCAGGACACTACCGGTGAAAAATTAAAAAGAGTAAATGCAGTTTTAGAAAGAGTAAACCTGGCCGGTGTCAATAAAAAATATCCGGCCGAACTCAGTGGTGGTATGAAAAAGAGGGTAGCACTAGCACGTGCAGTTGTTTTGAATCCAAAATATCTTTTTTGTGACGAACCCAATTCCGGCCTGGATCCCCAAACCTCACTGGTCATTGATAAACTAATTCGTGATTTGACTTTGGAATACCAAATCACCACGGTCATCAATACCCATGACATGAATAGTGTGATGGAGATCGGAGACTATATTTTATACATGTATCAGGGAAAAAAAGAATGGGAAGGCACCAGAAAAGAAATAATATTCAGTAAAAACCAGCGCTTGAACGACTTCATCTTTGCATCTGAATTTCTAAGGGATGCCAAGGACATGAGAATGCTGGAAGAAACGGGTAAAATCCCCAATGACAGGGACATGGATCAAATGACTAGACCCTGAGCACATTTCCCTACCTTTGCGGCAACTTTTAGACTGTTATTATGAGCATCTTGATTAATAAAAATTCTAAAATTTATATTGCTGGTAGCTCTGGGATGGTTGGTTCTGCTATTTATAGAAAGTTACAGAAATATAATTATAAAAATATAATCATTTCATCGAAAAAAAATCTAGATTTAAAAAATCAAGATTT
>CAINBK010000270.1:0-8586 GCA_903846615.1 uncultured Bacteroidota bacterium | reverse complement strand
CGTGCCCATTGCACAAAGCAAGTTAAAGGGGCTTTCGTTGGAGAACCTGCCATTTGGCAAACATTTTACGGACCATATGTTGGAAGCGGATTATGTAGATGGCAAATGGACTTCGATTTCCATTCGTCCTTATGCTTCCTTGTCACTTGCCCCCTCCGTGGCAGCTTTACATTATGGCCAGGCAATATTTGAGGGAGTAAAAGCATATAAAGATCAGCATTCCAAACCCTTTATTTTTCGTCCGCATGACAATTTTATGCGATTCAACGCTTCAGCCGAACGCATGCAAATGCCGACAGTTCCTGTCGAACTTTTTATGAATGGTATGCTGCAATTGGTAAAATTGGACCAGGACTGGATCCCCGCTTATCCTGATCACTCACTTTACATACGTCCGTTTATGTTTTCTACGGACGAAATGATTGGTGTTCGTCCATCCGATACTTATAAGTTCATGATAATTCTAAGCCCGACTGGGCCCTATTATAGCGCTCCTATGAGAATTTGGGTAGAAGAAAAGTATGTACGCGCTGTAAGCGGAGGAGTGGGGTATGCAAAGGCTGCAGGAAATTATGGAGGAGCCATGTATGCAACAGCACAAGCAAAATTAAAAGGTTATGATCAAGTTCTTTGGACAGATCCTTATGAACACAAGTATGTGCAGGAGTGTGGCACCATGAATGTATTCTTTATTATTGGCAATAAAGCTATTACTCCAGGTTTGGAAGAAGGAACCATCCTAGGTGGTGTTACTCGTATGAGTATTATGACCTTGCTGGAGGATATGGGACTAACAGTCGAGGAAAGAAATTTGGGAATGGACGAAGTGCTTGCTGCCTATCAGGCCGGTCAGCTTCGTGAAGTATTTGGCACAGGTACAGCTGCAACAGTTTCCCTAATCAAGGAATTGCGCTATAAGGATCACGCATTGCAATTTGATATCAACAAATGGGAGGTGGCGCCTTCACTTAAAAACAAACTGGCAGCTATCCGCGAGGGCAGAATAGCAGATACGCATGGTTGGATGATTCCGGTTATTTAAGTTCAAATCGAATAAGTATATTCGGTGGTTAAACGCAAACACCAACACTTGACTGTACGAATCTACTTTCTTACTATCATTCTACTCTTGCAGAATATTGTAGCAAGGGGTCAATTTGCACCCATTGCTTTATCGGGATTTTCTCAGGATGTTATCGCAGAAGCTGGGCCTAGTCCGTTAGCCACCACTACCATGGAAATAGATGGGCTGACTAGCTCAAACAAAGTAATGTACAGTAGTGCATTTGCTGCGTTTGCTTCTATAGCTGGTGGACTTCCTGATAATGGCATTTTGACAAATGCAGCGGATTCCTACCAATTAGCCTCCTACACTAGTAGTAATGCGCTTTTTGTCAAAAGAAATCAAACATTTGAATTAACAACAGTTGCTCCTGCCTCCTATGCTAAGATTCGTTTGCTGGCATTTTCAGCGGAGCAAGCTAGCACCATTAATATTGGTTTGGCATTTTCAGACGGTTCCTTTTCGCCATACCTCACTAATTATGTTTTATCAGATTGGTTCAATGGGGCCAGCAATATAGTAGCACAGGGTTTTGGACGTGTCACTAGAACCGCAACAGGTCCCTTTGTGGCCGATGGGGTTACTGCAAACAATCCGCGTCTTTACTATATTGAAATTGTTCTCAATTGCGTGGATCGTGCCAAGCAATTAGAAAAAATTCGTATTAGCAATGTATCAACCGGAGCCAATGCGCCTTTTCCCAACGCGGTAATCATGGCAGCATCGGGTATTGTATTTTCTCAAACAATCACTCCGACTATTATAGCTTCTGATTGCAACGGTCCAAACGGTAGTATTGCACTGAATGTAACAGGTTCAGCTGGCCCTTATAATTTCTCTTGGAATACAGCTCCTGTGCAAAGCACTGCTACTGCTTCCAATTTGCCTCCAGGAAATTACAATTGCACTATTACAGATGCCGCAGGTTGTACTGCATTGTTTAATGGAACTATTGCATTGAATAATAATGCAACCATCAATGCTACTGCTACTCCTTCTTCAATTTGTGTGGGAAGTTCTACGCAATTAGGGGTGAATGCTGGCGCAGGTGTACTAACTGATTTTACATGGACGCCGGGTAGTCTTTCAGGAGCCAGTCAAACCGTTTCTCCAACTGCTACTACTACCTATATTGTTACGGCTACTAATGCATTGGGTTGCAGTGCGGCTTCACAGATAACTGTGCAGGTGCAAAATAAACCAGCAACACCTGTTGTGAATCCAGTCTCTGTATGCAGCGGTGCTAATGCATTATTGGCAGTGAATGCGCCATCTCCTGCTTTGACTTATAGTTGGTACGCTGCTGCAACGGGAGGGACTGCGCTACAAACGGGCAATTCTTATTCGCTGACTGCTGTTACAGCTCCGGCAACTTTCTTTGTGGAGGCCGCTAGTTCGGCGGGCTGCATCAGTGATAGCCGAGCCACTGCAACGGTAAACATCAATTCTATTCCACCAGATGCGCAACTTAGTAATGTGAGTGTTTGCCCCGGCGCTGATATAACCTTGCAAGTTCAGAATGTGAATATTGCAACGGTTACTTATCGTTGGTATCCCACGCAAACAGGAGGTGCGCCAGTTGCAACCGGCTATAGTTTTTCACTAATTGGGGTATCCGCTCCCTCTACTTGGTATGTGGAGGGTTTTAGTACGGCTGGATGTATAAGTGCTTCAAGAGTTCCTATACAGGTCACCTTGGTACCTCGTTTGGCAACCCCCGTGGTAACGGTAAATGCAATTTCATTTTCGTCCTTAACTTTTTCATGGCCTGCTGTCACGGGTGCCACTGGATATCAGATTAGCACCAATGGCGGCAGCACTTTTAGTGCTCCAAGCAGCGGACTGACTGGACTTACGCATACAATTGATGGACTACCTGGTAATACCACAGTAGCTATTTTAGTTAGGGCAGTCGGTGCAAAAATTTGTGAAACAAGTCTGCCGGCGGGTCCTGTTTCTGGAACTACCTTGAGCACACGCGAAATTTTTGTCCCCAATGCTTTCACCCCAAACAACGATGGAAAGAATGATCTTGTCAAAGTATTTGGAAACTACATTAACACAATTGACTTCCGTATTTTCAATCAGTGGGGCCAACTTATTTTTCAAACAACTGATCCTGCTCAAGGTTGGGATGGAAAGCATAAAGGAAAACTTCAACCCGTGGGTGTCTATGCGTATGTATTGAAGGTGGTGCGTCAGGATGGAACTATTGTAAACAAGAAAGGTTCAATCAATTTAATTCACTAACATGAAAAGAGGTTTTATACTATTTTTTCTTTTGTTCAGTGGATTGTGTTTGAAAACAATGGCACAAACCGATCCGCACTTTTCACAGTTCTACGCGTATCCTCTTGGAATCAATCCAGGATTGGCTGGGGTGAATGAAGGAGATTTTCGTGCCAATGCCGTTTTTAGAACACAATGGAGTCAGGTGATGACTCCTTATCTCACAAAGGGACTATCAGCTGATATAGTTACTCCTAAGAATTTAAATTTTGGAATCAACCTACTGGATCAATCGGCAGGGGATGGAGGGTATCACTACCAGCATGGTTATTTAACTATCGCATATAGTGGTGTTCGTTTTGGAGAAGACGATAATCAACAGATTACATTCGGAATTCAGGTTGGTGCACTGGCTAGGAGATTTGATCCGAGTAATTTTCAATTTGGCGATCAATGGAATTCAATTAGTGGCTATGACCCTGGGGTGTCTAGTGCCGATCAGCTTCAGAGAACCTCTTCCAGTGACCTTGATATTGGAGCAGGGATTTCTTACGCGGATGCAAGAGAACTTCGCCCGGTACGTTTTTTTGGAGGTATAGCAGCGTTTCATCTAAATCGTCCGCAGGATCCTTTTGTGACGCAATCTGTTGCTCAATCCTTACCAATGCGTCTGGTAGCTCACGGAGGATTTCAATGGGCGCTCACTGAACGATTTTCAGTGACCCCGCAGTTTCTGCTCATAAAGCAAGGAACCGCTATGGAGCAAATGGCCGGATTGTCAATCCGAACGCCGTTCGCTTCCACTACCGATTTGGTAGCGGGAGTTAACTATCGCATCAATGATGCAGTGGTTCCATACCTGGGATTGGGTTATCAGCAATGGGTATTTGGAGTGGCCTATGATGTTGCTGCCGGGCAAATTGGAAAAGCGCTTCCAGGAACCAGCAGTTTGGAGGTTTCAGTTTCTTATACGGGCCGAAAATCGGGCAGACCGATTCGTTACCTTTCCTGTCCCCGCTTTTAAACGCTGGAAATCAGTTTTTTGCATTAAAGTCACCTGCCTCCGGGGTTAGGAAAAAACAGTTTTCATTTTTTGGTGGTTCAGTGCGTCATCTTTACCTTTGCTCTCCCAAAAATAAGGGTCTAGAATGCCTACTATTCAACAGTTAGTAAGAAAAGGACGTGAAATTATCAAGGCTAAGAGTAAATCAAGAGCACTTGATCAATGTCCGCAACGCCGTGGTGTTTGTACCAGGGTGTACACAACAACTCCCAAAAAGCCAAACTCTGCGTTACGTAAAGTGGCAAAAGTTCGTCTCACTAATAAAGTCGAGGTTATCGCCTACATTCCCGGAGAAGGACACAACTTGCAAGAGCACTCCATCGTATTGATCCGTGGTGGTCGTGTGAAGGACCTTCCAGGTGTTCGTTATCACATTGTCCGTGGTTCACTGGATACTGCCGGTGTAAAAGATCGTAAGAAGAGTCGTTCTAAATACGGTACCAAGAAAGAAAAAGCCAAAAAGTAATTCAAGAATTTTCAATAGTACAATACCATGCGTAAAGCACAAGCCAAAAAACTTCCCTTAGCCCCAGATCCTCGATTCAACGATAAGCTCGTTACACGTTTTGTGAATAACATTATGTGGGAAGGAAAAAAGAGTGGCGCATTTACTATTTTCTACGCTGCACTGGAAAAAGTTGCAAAGCAAACCAGTGAAGATGGATATGAAGTTTGGAAAAAGGCCCTTGCTAATGTAGCTCCTGCTGTAGAAGTACGTAGTCGCCGTATCGGTGGTGCTACCTTCCAAATCCCGTCTGAAGTACGTCCTGATCGTCGTATTTCGCTTAGCATGAAATGGTTGATTCGTTACAGCCGCGAGCGCAATGGTCGTAGCATGGCTGATAAATTAGCCAATGAAATTGTTGCTGCTAGCAAAGGAGAAGGTGCTGCTTTCAAGAAGAAAGAAGATACGCATCGTATGGCTGAAGCCAACAAAGCGTTTGCTCACTTCCGCATATAACCTATTTATTGATATTTTAAAGCCCCGCACTTGCGGGGCTTTTTTTATACATCTCCTTCAGCAAAGGAGAGTGTTAGTGATGTTAGGGTAGTGGTAACTTTTCTACAATGAATCCCGGCAGTCTCTAGCATTTTTCGGGAAGCAATGGCATTCTCTTGATCATTGTATTTATCAGATAAATAAATTACCTCCTTGATACCTGATTGTATGATAGCCTTTGCGCATTCATTGCAAGGGAAAAGAGCCGTGTAAATTCTGCAGTCTTGCAAGGACATGCCAATATTATTGAGGATTGCGTTTAGTTCAGCATGACATACGTAGGCGTATTTAGTATCGAGGAAACCGCCCTGTTTATCCCAAGGGAATTCATCGTCGTTACAACCTGCTGGAAGCCCGTTATAACCGGCTCCTACAATTTTATGCTGTGCATTGACAATGCAAGCTCCCACTTGTGTACCCGGGTCTTTACTCCGTCGAGCAGACAATAGGGCAACACCCATGAAGTACTCGTCCCAGCTGATATATCCCTGTCTCTTTTTAGTAGCCAAGCTTTTTTTGCAAATTTTGATTGATTGCCTCTAGGAACTCCTCAGTGTATAGATAATGTTCGGTGTGCTTTACTTTATTACCATGAATACATACTGCAAGATCTTTAGTCATTTTTCCGGATTCTACGGTTTCGATACATACTTGCTCTAGTATCTCGCAAAAACCTATGAGCTCAGCATTATTGTCAAGTTTGCCACGGAAAGCCAATCCTCTGGTCCATGCAAAAATGCTGGCAATGGGATTGGTACTGGTTGGCTTGCCCGCCTGGTGATCGCGATAATGACGAGTAACTGTTCCGTGGGCAGCTTCCGCTTCCATGGTTTTACCATCGGGGGTAATTAAAACAGAGGTCATGAGTCCAAGTGAACCAAATCCTTGCGCAACCGTATCACTTTGCACGTCTCCATCGTAATTTTTACAAGCCCACACAAAATTGCCATTCCATTTTAGTGCGCTAGCTACCATATCATCAATCAACCGGTGCTCATATACGATACCAGCAGTATCAAAGGAAGTTTTAAATTCCTGTTCAAAGATTTCTTGAAAAATATCTTTGAATCGTCCGTCGTATTTTTTTAGAATCGTATTTTTTGTAGAAAGATATAACGGCCACTTTTTGCTAAGTGCCATGTTAAAGCAAGATCTTGCAAATCCTCGGATACTTTCTTCCGTGTTATACATAGTCATAGCCACTCCGTCTCCTTTGAAATTGTATACTTCAAAAGTTTGTGGAGTACTTCCGTCTTCAGGCGTAAATGTCATCGTGAGTTTGCCTTTTCCTTTTATGACTGTGTCAGTAGCGCGGTATTGATCGCCGAAAGCGTGTCTTCCAACTATGATAGGGGCAGTCCAATTCGTTACTAAACGGGGTATATTACTGATTACAATTGGTTCTCTGAATACAGTGCCATCCAAAATATTACGGATAGTTCCATTGGGGCTTTTCCACATTTGTTTCAGAGAAAATTCTTTTACACGAGCTTCATCGGGTGTGATGGTGGCACATTTGATACCTACACCATATTTTTTTATAGCCTCTGCCGCATCAATTGTAACCTGGTCATTAGTTTGGTCCCTGTACTCAATTCCAAGGTCAAAGTATTTGATGTCTACATCCAGATAGGGGGTAATTAATTTGTCTTTGATAAATTTCCAAATGATCCGGGTCATCTCATCGCCATCAAGCTCTACAACCGGGTTTTCAACTTTGATTTTTTTTGCCATACAATTTATTTTTTGTTTTTCTGGGTTCGCAATATACCAACATTAACCCAAGGCTACATCCAGAATCATCATCACTAAAAATCCTAGTATGAAGCCCATTACGGAACGGTCTGTATATCGGTCTCGTTGTGTCTCGGGAATAACCTCCTCTACTACCACAAAAATCATGGCACCGGCTGCAAAGGCAAGTGCAAAGGGGAGAATCGGTTGTACATATACAACGGCGAGCGCTCCGATTACTCCGGCCACAGGTTCAACAATAGCGGAAAGTTGACCGTACCAGAAGCTTTTAAATCGGCTTACGCCATGACGTCGTAGGGGCATAGAAACCGCAATTCCTTCGGGGAAGTTTTGAATTCCGATCCCAATGGCTAATGTTATGGCACCAAGCAGTGATGCATTTTCCATACCCAAGGAAGCAGCACCAAAAAGCACACCTACTGCCAAGCCTTCCGGAATATTATGTAAGGTGATTGCCAGGATCAGCAAGGTGGTTTTGTGCAGCTTGGTTTTTACCCCTTCAGTTTCTTCAATGCCAAAATTGATATGCAGATGTGGAGTGAACCTGTCAAGTAAAAAGATGAACATTGCGCCAGCTAAAAAGCCAACTGCTGCCGGCATCCATTTTAATCCCGGGTACATTGACTCAGACATTTCTATGGCAGGATTTAAAAGAGACCAGAAACTAGCTGCCACCATTACGCCTCCCGTAAAGCCCAACATGGGGTCCAAGATGGCTCTACTCATCGATTTGAAAAAAAATACAAGAGAAGCACCAAGCGCAGTAACTAGCCAAGTGAAGGTAGTGGCCAATAAGGCAGCCCATATGGGGCCGATACTTGAAAAAAATTGTTGTAATTGTTCCATGGCACTAATCTGATTGCTGCCCATCAAAATTACTGAATTGTGCCTAGTATGTAAAGAATTGCATATCCAAATAAAGGGGGTAAATTGAGTTCCATGTTTAGTAAGCAGCTACAGGTACTATCTATTTTTTTACTATTGCTAGAAGCGGGATGTGGTGAAAAGAAAAAAGTTTTGCTTTCCGGGGAGGCTCCAGTTTCCGTAACAGATTTTATTGCTTTTTTTACTCCAGTTTCTCGGCCCTTTACAATTTCTGATTCTATTTTAACAAAGAAATTTTCAGATTCCTTAATAATCAGCACACCTGTATTAAGCGCCATCCTACCTGATTCTGTTTTGCGTTCTGTCACTACCAAAAAAGAAAGACCCCAGTTTCATGCAATTGGAAAAATTGAAGTCCCGGATGCTGAAACCTACATCTTGATTCATTTCTCCAGCCGCTCAAAGCGTATGCTTTGGATCCTGATTTTTGATAAAGAATTAGCCTATCAGTCATCCACTTCTTTCTTTTACCCGTTACCCAAAAAGGGTATTCAGCAATCCTTACTCATTGATAGAAAATTTCTTTTCTCTCTTTTGCAAGTACGAAAGAATGCAGATGGTACATTGAGTGAGGGAAAGGCAGTTTATGTT
>CAINBK010000269.1:0-3191 GCA_903846615.1 uncultured Bacteroidota bacterium | reverse complement strand
TGAATATTACCCCCGCCTTTGGCTACTCTATTTTAAGCTCACGGCGGTACGAGCTGCTAATGGTGCTAGTACTATAGTAACTCCTTCTCATTTTTCTAAGCAACGTATTCTTCATCATTTTCCACAATGGTCTTCCAAAATTCAGGTGATTGCCGAAGGACCTAAAACCTGGATAACGGAGGCGGAGTTAAGTGAAGCAGGTCAAAAGTGTATTGAGCAGCTGGGAGATACTCCTTATTTCTTGCACATAGGAGTAATGGAAAAAAGAAAAAATTTACCGCAGTTGATTAAGGCATTTGCCTCGCTGGTTCCTAAGCATGCGGTGAAGCTAGTGTTAATCGGTTTTTCTAATCATAAAAAAAATAGTGATGGAGCTGCCATGGTGCGGCAACTGATCAAAGAACATAAACTCGAAGAGTATGTGCTCTTACCAGGTTACTTACCTGATGGAGATCTGCCTTTCTTTTATAAAAAAGCGATCGCCTATGTTTTTCCTTCTGCCTATGAAGGCTTTGGGATTCCGGTGTTGGAGGCTTTTCAGCATCGGGTACCCTTGGTAGTAGCTAACGGATCTTCTTTGCAAGAAGTGGCTGGCGAAGCCGCCCTCAATGTTGACCCTGCCCACGAGCAGGCATTGGCTACTGCGATGGAAAAATTATTGATGGATGAATCACTACGGGTGCAATTGATTCAAAAAGGATCGTTGCAGTTGGCGAAATTTAGCTGGAAGCAAACGGCCCACGAGTTCATTTCATTGGCAGGCAACTTGCCATAGAGTATCTAGAATATCACTATTTTTACCGGTGTCCATGAAAATTAAAGTTCAATCTTTTTTCTTGCTTCTAGTTGGCTTGCTGCTTTCCTCGGTAGAAGGCTTCACTCAGGCCGTGAATGAGCCGGTGGAAAACAGTATTTATGAATATCTCAACCGTCATGCTCAAAAGGGAAATATTGAGTATCAAGATATGATTCGCCCCTTGTTCAGAAATCAGATTGCTGAATATTTAGTGCTTATTGCCAACAAGGCCGATAGTTTTCCTCGCACGGTGAATCGAATTGAAAAAAAAGAGCTCGCATTTTATTTGAAAGAGTATGGGAAACCCATTCAGGAAGGAACCCTTAATCTTCAAAAAGAAAAATGGATGGGTAAGGATGCCAGAGGTCGTCTACGCTTTTTTAGTAAAATTGCCGTTGATACCCAGTCGCCTGCCTTTAGTAATAAAAAGTCACAACCTTTTCAATTTAACATCGAGCCTATTTTGCAAGGCGAGTTTCAACTTGCCGGTGAAAAAGAAAATTTCATTCGGCGTGCTGTGGGCGTTCAGGCCTGGGCCAGTATGGGAAAGCGTTGGGGATTTCAACTTTACTTTAGAGATATAACAGAAGATGGGGATGGGTTAGATCAAAACCGTCAGTTTACACCTGCCAATGGCCTTGCGTTAGCAACTACTCCAAAACCCTTGTCCTTGAATTTTGCCGACGTACGAGCTTCTATTAATTACCAATGGAACACAGGCCATTTAGTGGTAGGGAAAGAACAATTTGTGTATGGCTATGGGGTAAATGGTCAACTCATTCATTCCACTAAAGCACCTACCTATCCTTATCTGCGCTTGAGTCAGCGAATTTTACCCTGGCTTCGATTTGAATACTTGCATGGGGTTCTTCATTCGGGGTTAATTGATACAGCCAATAGTTATCGCACTCAAAACCTGGGGGTATATGGCGGACAACGATTTAAACTGATCCCTAAATACTTGATCACGCATTCGCTCAATATGCGATTAACCAAAGGATTGAATTTATCCGTGGGAGAGTCGGTGGTTTATTCCGATAAGTTACAACCCGGCTATTGGATTCCAATCATTTTGTTCAAAGCCTGGGATCAATACGTTGCCGGAAATAATATCAATGTGGGGGCTAATACCCATTTTTTTATGCAATTGAGTTCTCGCAACCAAATTCCGCATACCCATTTGTACGGCTCTTTATTCATTGATGAAATTCGCCCTACGGTGATGCTAAATCCTGATAAAAGTAGAAATCAGCTCGGTTTTAATATTGGCGCTTCTATTACCGATCTTCCCTTTCTGCCCTATTGGACTTTCAATGTGGACTATTCCCGAATCAATCCTTTTGTTTACCAGCACCTGATGCCGGCACAGGAATACACAAGTAATGGCTATTTGCTGGGAGACTGGATGGGAAGTAACGCAGACAGATATATCGTAGAGGTAAAGTATACGCCCATTCCTCGCCTGCGACTTTCTTTTCGTCAGGAGCGAATCCGTAAAGGAGGAAAAGGAACTGTGGAGCAACAATACTTTGCCAGTCCACAGCCTAAATTTTTACATGATCTGCAATTCAAGCAATGGACTACTACGGGCAGAGTCTCCTATGAATGGAAAAATAATATTTATTTTCATGTCCAATACCAGCGACAGGACCGATTTATGTATACTGGCAATTTTGAAAACATCTTACTCGATCGCTTGAATGCTGGTTTTGCTATTGGGTTATAATATGTAATAATTAAAAAATTTATGGCAGACACTACCAATAAAAATTCCTGGACGCAATCGGAGGAGGAGTTTGTAATGGGAGATTACCTGGCAGGTTTTATCAATAAGCTCCGTCAGATTCGCTTTCATTGGCCAAAACTTTTTTTGCTGAGTTTTCTTTTTGCAGCGGCGGCCATGTTGTATGCTATTTTTTCGCCACCCCGCTATCAAGCACAAGTCAATTTTGTAATTGAAGAAAATAAACAAAATGCCGGTGGGCTATTTTCTGCATTGGCTGGTCAAATTGGGATGGACCTGAGTGCCGTGACGGGTACGTCTGGATTGTTAGCCGGAGATAATGTACTACAGTTGTTAAAGAGCCCTACTTTATTAAAAAAAGTTTTGCTCTCGGCTCATCCAATTGATAGTTCCCATTCACTAGCCTTGCATTATGCCAAGGTCTATGGGTGGGAAGATCGCTTTAAAAAGTTGCTCCCCTCCGGTTGGGAATTATTCCCGGTAATTGGCGTTCCTGGTAAATTAGGACGTGATCAGGATAGCTTACTCAATTTGCTTTCTAAAAGAATTTTAGAGAAGGAGTTATCGGTGTTTAAACCCGATCGGAAACTGAGTGTATTTTCATTGGAGGTAACTACACGCGATGAACTGCTCAGTCAACAAATTTCCTTG
>CAINBK010000268.1:0-6758 GCA_903846615.1 uncultured Bacteroidota bacterium | reverse complement strand
CGCTCCCTTTTTATCTAATACCGGCAAACTATCAAAAGAAAGAGAGGGAACTCCGGTAATTTGTCCTGTCTGCAGCCCAATCAATGCCTGCACAATCCCAAACGTTCCCGCAGGCAAATAACTACTGTCTCTAAACCGCTTCAAATTATGTACAGTAAATCGCCCCGTTCCATTATCCATGATAGCAAAGGAACCATTGAGGTTATTTTCCTGAAAATAGTCTTCCAACTTGGAATCCTGCTCTACTGCATTGAATGTGCAGGAACTCAGCAATAGTACAAAGGCAATAAAAGTGATGTAACGCATCCCGATAAACTTTCGGGCAAAGGTAACCATCCTACTTTAGTACACCGAGCTCTTTCCCTGCTTTAATAAAGGCAGCGATAGCTTTGTCGAGATGGGCTTGCTCGTGGGCAGCACTTAACTGAACACGAATCCTGGCCTGGCCTTTAGCCACCACCGGAAAGAAAAACCCAATGACATAGATCCCTTCCTCTAATAAGCGAGCAGCCATTTTCTGCGCCAACACTGCATCGTACAACATAATGGGTACAATGGGGTGATCGCCTGGTTTAATATCAAATCCGGCTTCTGTAATCTTACTTCGGAAGTAGCGAGTGTTATACTCTAATTTGTCACGAAGCTCAGTGGTTTCCGTGAGCATATCTAATACAGCAATAGAAGCGCCTACAATGGAAGGGGCTAGCGTATTGCTGAATAAATATGGTCTTGAACGCTGACGGAGCATTTCAATAATTTCTTTACGTCCGCTAGTGAATCCACCAGAAGCTCCACCGAGGGCTTTACCCAAAGTACCGGTAATGATATCGATCTTACCCATTACACCCCGATACTCATGTGTGCCCCTACCTGTTTTACCAAGGAAACCAGAGGAGTGACATTCGTCGATCATTACCGCAGCATCATATTTTTCTGCGAGTACCACAATCTTATCAAGCTGTGCAATAGTGCCATCCATACTGAAGGAACCATCTGTAATAATGATTCGACTTCTGCAAGAAGCTGCTTCTTGTAGCTTGCGCTCCAGATCCTCCATATTATTATGCTCATACCGAAAACGCTGTGCTTTGCAAAGACGGACACCATCAATAATAGAAGCATGATTTAATGCATCGGATATTAAGGCATCTTCCTCGTTAAATAAGGGTTCGAATACCCCTCCGTTTGCATCAAAGGCCGCTGCATATAAAATTGTATCCTCGGTACCGAGAAAAGCAGAAATTTTAGCTTCCAGTTCCTTGTGAATATCCTGCGTACCACAAATAAAACGTACACTGCTCATGCCAAATCCACGTTGGTCAATAGCTTGATGTGCTGCCTCAATTACTTTGGGATGCGAGGAAAGTCCCAGATAATTATTAGCACAAAAATTCAGCACCTCACGTCCGCCCACTTTTATAACTGCACCCTGCGGACTTTCAATCACACGCTCCGTTTTAAATAGTCCGGCTTGTTTGATTTCTTCCAGCTCGGCACCTACACGTTTTACTAATTGCTCGTTCATACCTAGTATTTGCCACAAAGATAGGTGGCCTTGCCATTGGTGTAATTACAGTAATCTTTTACCTGTCTTAACATTTTTTTCAATTTTATGCGGCTAGTTTTGCGCCACAAAACAAAAAATCACATGACTGCTTTTCGTTCAAGCCTTTTAGTAATTACGACGCTGCTTTCCCTTACTGCTATAGCGCAGAAAGACACCATCATTATCAACCAAGGGAAAACCATTTACACCAAAATTGATACTTTCAAAATCGGTAACGACCCCTCAAATATTGAAAGAATTTTAATCATCAAAGGAGATACGCTCACTAGCAATAAAAAAGACAGTTTTATTTTTAAAGCCGACAAAATTGTCATGGGTAAAACAACCATCCTTTCCAAAACCGATACAGTGGATGGTAAACAACAAAAAACAGTGGAGATTTCAGTTTCTGGCGAGGGACTAGGTAAAATGATTGAAAAACAAATCGATTTCTTTACCAATCGTGATAAAAAGCCAGGGAAGAAGGTTGAAGGATTTGACTTATTTAAAACAGAAAAACTGGTAGAAGGCTTTGACCTTTTCAAAACGGAAAAGAAAAAGGAACTCAAAAACATTGAAAACTTTTGGTGCGTTCTGGACCTGGGATTTTCTGGGTACACTGACCAAAGCAACTATTCACTGGCGCGTACAATCGGATTTGTTGCTCCTAATATTGGCAAAGACCAGCTTAAGTTGAATATGGCCGCTTCCAGAAATGTGAATCTATGGATATTGATGCAGCGTGTAAACCTGGTTAAACACATGCTGAATCTTAAATATGGCGTAGGACTAGAGATGAACAATTATTACTTTGAACAGGAAAATATCCAGTTTCAAAAAAATCCAACTGCCCTCTATTTAGGAATGGTCGAGTATAATAAGGTTAAACTGGCTGCAGATTATATTACGGTACCGATGATGCTTAACCTGAACACATCACCTGGAAAAAGTAATGGGTTAAGATTATCTGCGGGTGTGAGTGCCGGATTTTTATACTCTTCTCGATTCAAAACAAAAGAAGGGGGAGATATCGTTATCCGCAGAAGCGACTTTGATTTAGAACCCTTCAAGTTTGCATGGGTAGGCGAGTTGGGCTTGGGACCAATTACCCTCTATTCAAGTTTTGCTATGAATAATATGTGGAATAAAGGATTAGATATGCGTCCTTACAATGTAGGAATTCGATTGGGAGCTCGTCCTGAAAAAGCAAAAACTAAAACTATTACCGCTACTAAAAAGCCAAGTTCCTTCAGTTGGTCTGAAAAACTTTAATCGGCTACCCGCCCTGCTGCGATCTGGTCTACAATGGCGGGATCCAGCAAGGTGCTAGTATCTCCTAAGTTTTTAGTTTCCCCCTCTGCAATTTTTCGAAGTATACGTCGCATGATTTTTCCACTGCGCGTTTTAGGAAGTCCTTTTACAAACTGAATTTTATCTGGCTTTGCAATCGGACCGATTTGACGAGTTACCGTTTGCAAAATATCTTTTCGGGTTAATTGAGGATCGTCATGTAGTTGCTCCATAATTACATAAGCATAGATACCCTGTCCTTTGATATCATGTGGGTATCCCACTACTGCACTTTCCACTACCCCAGCATGCATATTGATAGCATTCTCTACTTCGGCCGTTCCTAATCGGTGTCCACTTACATTTAATACATCATCCACTCGACCGGTAATTCTGAAATTGCCTTGTTCGTCCTTCAAAGCACCATCTCCGGTAAAATAGAGGCCAGGATACGTAGAGAAATAATTTTGACGACAACGTTCATGATCGCCATAGGTAGTTCGTAAAATACCAGGCCACGGTGCTTTGACACACAAGTTGCCTTTGTAATGTCCCTGTTCGTCCTTCACTGTTATTTCTTTGCCCGTTTCATCCACCAAAATGGGTTGAATACCGGGCATTGGCAAGGAAGCCCAGGAAGGAATACCCGGTGTAACACCCGCCAAGTTGGAGATCATACAACCTCCTGTTTCAGTTTGCCACCAGGTATCAACAACAGGACATTTTTCTTTTCCTACATTTTTATGATACCAATGCCATGCTTCTTCATTGATGGGCTCACCTACTGTTCCCAATACCTTGAGTGAAGAAAGATCTTTACCCTCTAGTGGAGTAGTACCAAATCCCATCAGACTACGAATAGCAGTTGGTGCTGTATATAGAATGTTCACCCGATGTTTTTCAACAATATCCCAGAAGCGACCTGCATCAGGCCAGGTAGGGATTCCCTCAAATAATACACAGGTAGCGCCTGCACTTAATGGACCATAAAGAATATAGCTGTGCCCAGTAATCCAACCAATATCGGCTGTACAAAAATGAATATCGCCAGGCTGGTATTGAAACGCATTCACAAACGTGTAATTAGTCCACACCATATAACCTGCTGTAGTATGCACTACTCCCTTTGGTTTACCTGTACTTCCTGATGTATAGAGAATGAATAAAGGATCCTCAGCATCCATTGCAGCGGCTTGCTGATGTACTACTCCATTTATTTCAACCTGTGCTTCGGCATGTTCCATTTCGTCCTCCCACCATACATCACGGCCCTTCAACATCGATACGGGCGTGCGCGTGCGTGTATAGACAATTACCTTCTTCACCAATTTATTGCCAATCAGTGCATCATCAATCACTGATTTAAGTGGAATGTCTTTATTACCACGATAAGCTCCATCGCAGGTAACAATAAATTCTGCTTTTGCATCTTCCAAGCGATCCGCAATACTCTGCGCAGAAAAACCACCAAACACCACACTATGTATTGCTCCGATACGTGCACAGCCCAATACCGCATAAGCCAACTCAGGAACCATTCCCATATAAATACAAACGCGGTCTCCTTTTTTTACTCCATTGTTCAATAACACTTGTGCAAATTGACAAACGCGTTTATGCAATCGGTTGTACGTAACCACACGCACACGTTCATTCGGATCATTGGGTTCCCAGATAATAGCGGGCTTATCGCCTAACGTAGCCAAATGACGATCGATACAATTCTCCGTGATATTTAGTTTGGCACCAGCAAACCACTCAACCTTGGGTTCTTCAAAATTCCATGACAAAACCTTGTCCCATTTCTTTTTCCAAGAGAAGTTTTCGGCTACTGTAGCCCAGAATTGTTCGGGACTCTCCACACTCTGCTTGTACGCTTCTCGGTAAGCAGCCTCACTACGTATTTGATAGGGGTAAGACATAGTATTTTTTTGCAGGGACTAAAATTATTGAATGGATCTTGAACCAAAGAGTCTAAAAGTGAAAAGCCCAATGAATGCGGAGAGTAAGGATGCTACCAGGATTGCTACTTTGGAACTTACAATAGTAGCGGAATCTGGAAAAGCCAAGATGGTAATAAAAATTGACATGGTAAACCCGATGCCTGCTAACATTCCTGCAGCCATAATATGTTTCCAAGCCACCCCCGAAGGCAAGGAAGCTGTTTTGATTTGCACAGCCACTGCACTAAACAGTACTATTCCAATCGGTTTGCCTAAGGTCAAACCCATCATGATCCCTAAGCTATTTACTGAGCCGAGTGTATGTAAGATTTCACCCGAAAGAATAATGCCTGTATTTGCTAATGCAAAAACAGGTACGATAAAATAGGCCACAATGGGGTGTAAAAAATGTTGGAGTCGGGCAGATAAGGATTGATTACCGCCCTTTCCAAATGGAATGGCAAAAGCAAGTAATACACCACTGATGGTAGCGTGCACGCCCGACCGGAACATACAATACCATAGTACTAAACCGCCAATACCATAGACCCAACCCCTGGTGATACCCTTTTTACCCAAGAAAAAAAGTAACGCAAAAGTCAATAAGGCAATACTTAAATAGAGTATTGAAAGTTGCTCGGTATAAAAAAGTGCAATCACTAAAATGGCACCCAGATCATCAATGATGGCAAGCGCAGTGAGAAAAACTTTTATGGCAGGTGGAACAGCTTTACCAGCCAGCGACAAAATACCTAATGCAAAAGCAATATCAGTAGCCATAGGTATCCCCGCACCGGAAGCCGTAGGGGTTCCATTATTCAACAACAAATGAATTCCGGCGGGCACCAACATGCCTCCAAGCGCTGCAACAATGGGTAGTATAGCAAGACGAAAAGTAGAAAGCTCTCCGATATATATTTCTCTCTCGATCTCTAGCCCGACCAGTAAAAAAAATACGGCCATCAAGCCATCGTTGATCCATAGTTCAACCGTAAGACCTGCAAAAGGGTAATGCCAGAAATGCGCATAGCTCTCTCCCCAGGAAGAATTGGCGACCAAAAGGGACAGCGCCGTACACCCAATTAGTAAAAACCCTGAAAATTTTTCGCTTTTAAAAAAGTCCAAAAACAGCCGGGTAAAGACCAGGTTGCGGGAATTGGAGGATTGAGTTCCGGACATAGATTGAATTTCAGGGGTTTAGCCTGGTGTATTGGAAGCCTCAAGTTAATTATTTACAGTTCTTTGACAAGGGTCATTGGCAAAAAAATTCAGTTTACTGTAAATTTGCGGCTCAGTATGAAACTGGTTGCTTCAATATTACTCTTTGTTTTCTCCCTAACGGTTGCATTGCCGCTGGCTCAATCGCTGCTGGCCAAACAACAGATAGCCTTTTTTGTAGTGGACGAAGAAAAAAGCTCTTCAAACGAATTGAATGAGACTAAGGAAGAGAAAAAAGATATTTCGAATCAGTTTTACTTATCAGTTATAGCCATGCAACCGGCTTTATCACTTGATTTATTTTGGCTGAATCAAGCGAAAATTCCCCCTGCTCCATTACTGGAAAAGACTACGCCCCCTCCCAATTTTTGTTGATTATTCATCCTTAAGTATCGGGTATAATACCCTTTTACATAGGACTGAATTTTTCAACGAAAACCTCCTTGAAAAAATAAAAATTCAGCCGACAAGAATTTTACTCTTACCTGTTTAGAATAAAACAGACATTAACATATATCAGAAACTAAAGTGAGCGTCATAAAAACGAAACGATAATAGCAACATAATAGATTAAACTTACTTTTATACCCCTTCATATAAAAATATGCCAACTACCCCCACATTTAAAGATTACATCAAGAGTTTACCAAACGACCTTACAGCCTCTGTGGTTGTTTTTCTGGTGGCCTTACCACTTTGCCTCGGTGTAGCCCTGGCGTCCAATGCTCCATTATTCAGTGGAATCATCGCAGGCGTAATTG
>CAINBK010000267.1:0-2038 GCA_903846615.1 uncultured Bacteroidota bacterium | reverse complement strand
TATATTATCACAGGAATTAAAGTGGCCAAGGAAGTAAAAGTAGGCGATACTATTACACTTGCAAATAATCCTGGGCCAATGATTAATGGTTTTGAAGAAGTGAAGCCAATGGTATTTGCTGGAATTTATCCTGTGAATACAGATGAGTTTGAGGAACTCAGAGATTGTATGGAAAAATTACAATTGAATGACGCTTCTTTAACTTTTGAATTAGAAACTTCACAAGCTTTGGGCTTTGGTTTTAGATGTGGATTTTTAGGTTTGCTTCATATGGAGATTATTCAAGAGCGATTGGAGCGTGAGTTTAATCAAACTGTAATTACCACTGTTCCCAACGTTAGTTTTATTGCCACCACCACAAAGGAGGAGACTATTATTGTAAACAATCCTACAGAGTTTCCAGATCCAGTAAAAACTGACCATATCGATGAGCCATTCATCAAGGCGCAGATCATTTCTAAGCCCGAGTACATTGGCAATATCATGACACTTTGCTTAGGTAAAAGAGGCATATTGATCAATCAGAGTTATTTAACTCCTACACGTGTTGAGTTAATCTTTGAAATGCCCCTAACGGAAATCGTTTTCGATTTCTACGATAAGCTCAAGTCTCAAACCAGAGGCTACGCTTCTTTTGATTACCATCCCATTGGTTATCGGGTAAGTGATATTTGTAAAATGGACATTCTACTCAATGGCGATAAAGTAGATGCCTTATCCGCATTGATTCACCGCAGTAGAGCACAGGAATTTGGCCGCAAACTTTGTGAAAAGTTAAAAGAATTATTACCCCGTCAGCAATTCCAAATTGCAATACAAGCCGCAATAGGTGCAAAAGTGGTGGCACGTGAAAATATCTCTGCGATGAGAAAAGATGTAACAGCAAAATGTTATGGGGGCGATATCAGTCGCAAGCGTAAGTTATTAGAAAAGCAAAAGGAAGGTAAAAAGAGAATGCGTCAAATTGGTAATGTGGAAGTTCCGCAAGAGGCATTCCTGGCTGTGCTTAAGCTCGACGAATAATTATTTAGTTCCCCTTTTTTGTAGCAGGTAATTTCTCCTGGCCAGGTTGATTAAAGAGTGGCATCTCTCGAGGCGCTTTTCCGTCTTGTAGTTTTTGAGTGAACACTTTATTGATGTGTATCCATCTTCCTTTTTCCCATTTAAAGCCTTCCTGGTCTCCATCGGGTACAAAGGTCCAAGGACTCTCTGCATCATCATTTTCAGAGATCAGATGATCTATCAGAATCAAACCTAAATCAGGCATGTAGTCCATGAGTACGCGTGCATTCTTTTTATACTCAAGACTTATACGCATCTGTATTTTTTTAGGGATACTGTCTCGTTCATAACTGAAAAAGGGACCGCCAAAAATGGGTTCTCCTTTAGGAGAAAAATGCAGCACTTCTATCCATTTCATAGTGCTTTTTGCATTATTAGGGTCTAGTCCAAATAGCGTGTAATACGCTTTACCTTGGTTTTCATTTTTAATGATGTTATAATACAGGGCCCCAACCCAGTTCTTTGGTGTTCTTGCAGAATCCTCAGGATGATCCGTAAACTCTGAAGCATCTCGCAAGGGGAACAGCTTGAGCTTGCCGTCTTTAGTATTCATTTGAATGGCACCTCGTTGACGATTGTAATAGTCATTGAATTGAAGATTCCAGGTTATGATTCTAAAACTGGAGTCTGGGGCATACTTTTTTGAGATACCCAAAACGGAATCAAAGGGGTAATAGAATGAGTAAGGGATTTGTAAGGCACGAACCAATGTCCGGGTAAATACACTGTCTGCTACCATTCTTTCCTCTGGTAAGCTGTCTGTAGTCAGATAAAATGCGAAATCTTTTAAAGTATCTTCCTTTGCTTGTAGCAGTTTAAGGGAAGATGGCGAAATAATGGTTGTTGCTTGTGCCCATAGGGTACAAGATTTATTCACAACAAGTAATAAAAGCAAGACTAAAATGCGATGCATGATTATTATTGTTTAATCTCTTTATGCAACGCAAAGAGGGTTTCAATCATTGTGGACCACTCG
>CAINBK010000266.1:0-7436 GCA_903846615.1 uncultured Bacteroidota bacterium | reverse complement strand
GTCGAGTTAGCTAGAAAAGCCATGGAAATTACTGGTGTCAAAGTAAAAACGGAATGTGTACGTGGCGGAACAGATGGCTCTCGTCTTTCCTTTATGGGGTTGCCCTGTCCAAATATATTTGCGGGTGAGCAAGCCGTGCACTCGCGTCATGAGTTTGTTTGTGTGCAGGATATGCAAAAATCTGTAGAGACCTTAGTACATTTGGTGATTATAGCTGCAGCGCAATAAAGCGTTGTATAAAATTCAATACTATGCAATTTTTTAGTTGGTTGTGGGAAAATTGGTATGTTCTTGTTCTTTTGATTGCATTCTTCTCCGGGTTATTTACCGTTAATCAGGGGTATATAGGGGTGATAACCATGTTTGGAAAATATCGTCGTATTGTACGACCAGGACTCAATATCAAAATACCCGTATTGGAAGTCATTTATAAGCGTGTTTCAATTCAAAACCGTTCTGTAGAACTGGAGTTTCAAGCTGTGACACAAGATCAGGCAAATGTTTATTTTAAGAGCATGCTGCTCTATGCCGTTCAAAATGCAGATGAAGAGACCATTAAAAAAGTGGCATTCAAGTTTATTGCAGAGAAAGATTTGATGCAGGCATTAATCCGAACTATTGAAGGTAATATCCGATCTTTTGTGGCTACCAAAAAGCAAGCAGAAGTACTAGGGCTTCGCAGAGAAATTGTGCAGTATGTTAAAGTAGAGGTGGATCACTCCCTGGAAGAATGGGGATACCACTTATTAGATCTTCAAATCAACGATATTACGTTTGATAAACTGATTCTCGATTCAATGAGTAAAGTGGTTGCCTCCAATAATCTGAAGGCGGCTGCTGAAAATGAGGGACAGGCCTTGTTGATTACTAAAACAAAGGCTGCCGAGGCAGATGGAAATGCTATTAAAATTTCGGCAGAAGCCGAAAAAGAAGCTGCCCGTTTACGAGGGCAGGGGGTTGCCTTATTCAGAATGGAAGTGGCCGCCGGTATGACCGAAGCGGCAGAACAATTAAGGCAAGCAAACCTCGACACCAATGTGATATTTTTTAGTATGTGGACGGAGGCAGTTAAAAATTTTGCTGAATATGGCAAGGGGAATGTCATTTTTCTCGATGGTAGCCCTGACGGAATGGAGCGAACCATGAAGCAAATTCAAGCATTGATGGTGAAGCAGGCCGGCACCAGTAATAATCCTGCTTAGTCTTGTTAACAATCCGTGAAAACAGCTATTGCCACACCAAAATTGGGCAAAGAATCGTTTTGAAAATGGTTATACACTGCTGTTAAAAAAAATAAGAGTTCACAAACTTATTCGGCCCTATTTTAGCTTTAAATAAATCTTGCTATGATTGATCTATTGCAGGTGAGTGGAGTAGCTACAACCCCTTCGGTTGCAGGGGATGCTAACCAAGATGGCTTTTTAACATTATGGGAATTGTTGACTACGGGTGGCTGGATCATGTTGCCACTTGGAATCATGTTGTTGTTGGCTGTTTACATTTTTACTGAGCGCTTTCTTGCCATTCGAGCTGCAGGCCGTATCGATGATAATTTTATGAATATTATCAGAGATCATTTAGTGACTGGTAATATTGCTGCTGCTAAAAGTTTCACCCGTAATACGAATAATCCTGTCGCTAGGATTATTGACAAAGGAATACAACGGATCGGCAAACCCATCGAGCTCATCGAAAAAAGTATGGATAATGTGGGCGTATTGGAGATGTATAAATTGGAAAAAAACCTTGCAGTTTTATCAGTTGTGTCAAAAGCTGCTCCCATCTTTGGATTTGTTGGAACGCTGGTTGGGCTCATGCAATTATTCTCAGCCATCAATACTACAAATGAATTTGAGGTAGCCACAATTGCCGGAGGTATTTATACTAAATTGATTACGTCAATCTCAGGTTTAGTCATTGGTTTGTTGGCCTACTTGGGTTATAGTTTTTTGCAGACGCTCATTGAAAAGACTAGCCATAAAATGGAAGCAGCCTCTGCTGATTTTCTAGATCTATTACAAGAACCCAGCCAATCCTAATTTGCCCATGCGATTTAGAAAGAAGAAGTTGCATGAATCTGAAGTCTTTACCGACTCGCTGAATGATATTCTCTTCATTTTGCTTATGTTCTTTTTAATTGTGGCCACGCTTGCTAATCCTAATGTTGTAAAAGTGGGGCTTCCTAAGGGCACTAAAGACACAAAGGCGAAGCAGCATATTATGGTTTCTATCGATAAGAATCAGCAATTCTATATTGGAACTACCCCTGTTCCAACCGCTGCTTTTGATTCTTCCTTGTCATCTGAGATTGCACGATACAGAACACAGACAGATACTCCAACTGTAGTGATCAATGCAGATACTACTGCCTTTTATGGGGAAGTTTATCGGATTATGTTACTGGCAAAAAAAGAACGCGCTAAAGTAGTGGCTCGTATCGATTAATCAATCCAGCCTCGAATCATTCGTTCTTTTCCCTGCATATCAAGTTTGATCTCACAACAAAGCCCCATTTGTTGCCATTCATTAGAAAGTTGAGCAGCATACAAGGGATTGATTTCGCAAAAGAGTTGACTATTCTTTTTCTTTTTTAATAAAAAAAGTGAAGCGAGCGCGCGGTAATAAAGCAGTGGGTCCTGGGTGGGTGTAAATAAAGCTTCTGGAGGTTCAAATTCCAACACCTGTGGTGTCATTTCATTTTTTTCTGCAGGGGTAACATAGGGAGGGTTGCTCACTATAAAATCAAAAAGAGGAAGCTGTTGCCATTCATTTTGATTCAATAAGTCCTGGTGAATGAAATGAATATCTGTTCCCAGTTTACTTGCATTTTGCTTTGCAATATGCAATGCTTCGTTGCTTATATCCATTGCGTAAACTTTAGCACTTCTAATCCTACGCTTCAAGGATATGGCAATACAACCACTACCGGTGCCCACATCCAATATTTCTGGGCTTTCAACCGGAAACCTGCAATTACTAATTACCCATTCCACGAGTTCCTCCGTCTCGGGTCGTGGTATAAGCGCCCCTTGCGCAACATGAAATTGAAAACCGCAAAACCAAGCTTCTCCCAGTACATATTGGAGGGGTTCTTTTTCGATTAATCTTTTTACTTGTTGCTCAAGCTTTTCTCTCATTTCAGGTTTGAGTAAATGCTGCTGAATACGTATCCAATCTTTTTTTTCTGCCTGAAACAGATGCAGCAGCAACTCTCTGGCTATCGCAGTTTGCTCCTCTGATTCGTAAAGGGATTCCAACGTTGATTCGATCCAACGGGCTGTATCTGCTACATTCATGCTTGCAAACTTACACGCATATGATCTTTCAGGCCTATTTCATTTAGTAGATTTGCTGAGTGGATTCTTATGTATTTAGAACCGTCCTCAAAACAGGTAAGTCCGTCTACACAGACCGGGGTAGTCGATTTCTGGGATTTGCATTCACTATTGACAACAAGGTTCAATTCAAAGAAAGGCTTAAGGCAATTGCCGATCTCCACCCTAAAGCTTCTCATTATTGTTATGCCTATCGGGTAGGCTTTGATGGATTGGTTTGGCGTTGTAGCGACAATGGAGAGCCGTCCGGTGTTGCGGGTAAGCCCTTGTTAGGGCAGCTAGATAGTTTTGGATTGAGTTGTTCAGCTGTGGTGGTTGTTCGATATTTTGGGGGCACTTTATTGGGTGTTCCTGGATTGATTCAGGCATACAAAACCTGCGGTAAGCTATCAATTGAAAATGCTGTATTAGGGGAAAAGTCAATCGTTAAATGTGGCTATATTACTTACGACTATACACAGGAACACAACGTACGCCGAATCTTACAACAATTTAATATTTCAATAAAAGGGATTGAGCAAGGAATTTTTCCAAGAATGCAAATAGAAATTCCTCTTTATAATTATTCCCAGGTAATGGAGGCTATTGTGGTTACACCTTCTTTGCAGTGGGAGGAAAATGGTTAGTTTAGGATTTGAATCGCGGACTGACAATTAGGTCTTTGTTGCCAGGCGTGTATTGATAGAATCCTTCTCCTGATTTAACGCCTAGCTTCCCTTCTTTCACCAGTGTTTCTAAAAGGCTTGCTGCTTTATATTTCGGGTTATTAAATCCACTCTCTAATACGTGCATGATCGAGAGGCAAACATCTAATCCAATCAAATCAGCTAGTTGTAAAGGGCCCATTGGGTGAGCCATGCCTAATTTCATAATGGTGTCAATTTCTTCAACCCCTGCTACACCTTCTTCAAGACTACAAATTGCTTCATTTAGCATGGGCATAAGAATTCGATTTGAGATGAACCCGGGAAAGTCATTTACAACACAGGGAATTTTTCCAAGTGCCTTACTAAGTGAAACAGTTTTGTCGGTTACCTCTTGATTAGTAGCTGGACTTTTAATTACCTCTACTAATTTCATGACAGGCACAGGATTCATGAAATGCATGCCAATGACTTGATGCGGACGTTGTGTTGCATCAGCAATTTCTTGAATAGGAATGGAGGAGGTATTGGAAGCCAAAATTGAATTGGCGGGGGCATGCTGATCAATTTCTTTGAAAATACTTAGTTTGATATTCTTGTTTTCAGTGGCAGCTTCTACTACAATCTCAGCATCCTGAACTCCCGTTGCAATCGAGTTATCAGTAGTTAATCTGTCGAGTGTTTCCTGTTTTAGCGTAGCGGGAATTGTTCCCTTCGCAATCATTCTGTCTAAATTTTTTCCTATTGTCTGTACTGCTTTTTCAAGTTGTGCAGTTTGCACATCAATAAGTGTAACCTGCCATCCTGCTTGAGCAAATACTTGCGCAATTCCATTGCCCATAGTCCCTGCACCAATTACAGCCATCTTATTCATGCTACTTATTTTTTTCTTTTAAAGTCCCCTCGTTTCCAAGATTGGATAAAATCAGCCCAAGCAACGGGGTTAAAAATATTCATCGGTGGGGCTTGTCCCTGGTATACTGCTCGGTTAGCAATTTTATTCATTTGCATACGTGTTGCTTCTCCGCCATCACCGGGGGTGCTTTGAAGCAGTAAACGGCGGGTGGTTGCACTCGTATTTTTACGAGCAATTTCATAGGCGTCGTCTGGGATAGGCACATTGGCAAAGTCTCTTGCAAATTGTTCAGGCGAAGGTCTTGGTTTGAGGACGGTGGCGGGTAGGTATACGGTATCAGCAACCATCAATTGAACAATGCCATATTGATTTCCTACCAGTTCTCTTGGGATCAAAACTTTTTTTGATTGGTAACTCACGTGAGAAAACTCAACTTCATCTCCTTTGAGGACCACAATTGAAAAAACACCTTGATTATTGGAAATGGTTCCTCGGTTTTGGCCTTTCACGATAATACTTACCGCAGGAATCCCGATCAAACTGTCAGCTGTCATGACCACGCCATAAAGTTGAACAACCGAATCGCGGGTTGTTTCAAACTGTGCTTTAACAAGTTGAGGTACTAAAAGCAGGAGCAGGCAGCTATATCGTATCCAGGTTTTCAATTGTTGCAAAATTAGCCAGTTCCTGCCAACCACTCATCAAAATGGCTGTTGTTTGGTTAACTTTGCAGGCAACAGAACACTATGATTACTACAGAAAAAATACTGGCCGCCTTGCAAAATGTTCAAGAGCCAGATCTGGGAAAGGATTTGGTTACGCTGAACATGATTCAGGATATTGAGATAAAGGGAAACGAGGTAAGTTTTACCGTTGTTTTAACAACTCCAGCTTGCCCTATGAAGGACATGATGCGTACAGCTTGTGAGAATGCAATTCGATTATTGGTGAGCAAAGAAGCAGTTGTTAAGGTAAATTTTACTGCACAAACAACCTCAAAAAGAGTCGATGCTGGCGCTATATTACCTCAGGTTAAAAATATTATTGCTGTATTTAGTGGAAAAGGCGGGGTAGGGAAATCAACCGTCGCCGCTAACTTGGCTTTAGCACTCTCACAGGGTGGCGCTTCTGTTGGTTTGATGGACGCTGATATTTATGGTCCCAGTGTTCCAATCATGTTCGGAGTACGGGGTGAGCGTCCGTTGATGGAAGATGTAAACGGAAAGGGAATGATTTTGCCACTTGAACGTTTTGGCATCAAGTTGATGAGTATTGGACTGTTGGTGGATGAAAAAAATGCGGTGGTGTGGAGAGGCCCCATGGCAAGCAGCGCGGTCAAACAATTTGTTTCAGATGTAAAATGGGGCTCATTGGATTATTTAATTATCGACATGCCGCCAGGTACCGGTGATATTCACCTCACTTTGTTGCAAACAGTGCCCGTAACAGGATCGGTAATTGTAACAACTCCACAAGATGTTGCCTTGGCTGATGCAAAAAAAGGAATTGCGATGTTTGGCCAGGCCCAACTGAATGTGCCATTGATTGGCTTGGTAGAAAACATGAGTTATTTTACTCCTGCTGAATTGCCCAATAGCAGATATTATATCTTTGGAAAGCAAGGTGGAAGACGCTTGGCAGACGAGTATGATATTCCATTTTTAGGAGAGATTCCTCTGGTGCAATCGATTCGAGAAGGAGGCGATCAAGGAGTCCCAGCAATGATGGGGGACGAACTCGTAACTAAACAAGCTTTTACTCAGTTTGCATCGCTGGTTGTACGGAGTATAGCTATGCGAAACGCGAATCTCTCTGCTGAAAAGATTGCCGCTACTGTGTAAGGCATTAATTTTTGATGAACCGCGCTCAACTTATACAAACCATCCGTGATAAACGATCCTATCTCTGTGTAGGATTGGATACAGATCCATTGTTATTGCCAACGTCATTAAAGGACAAGCCTGATGGCGTATTGCTTTTCAATAAAGCAATAATCGATGCAACACGATCTACTTGTGTTGCCTATAAGATTAATACTGCTTTTTACGAAAGTATGGGTGCGCAAGGATGGTTGATCATGGAAGAAACAGTACGATATATTGGGAAAGAACATTTCATTATTGCAGATGCAAAACGGGGAGATATTGGCAATACATCTCGGCAATATGCGGCTGCTTTTTTTTCGCAGTTAGCATTTGATTCTATTACTGTTTCACCCTACATGGGGGAAGATAGTGTAAAGCCATTTCTTAGTTTTCCAGACAAGTGGGCCATAGTACTTGGCCTTACTTCCAACACAGGGGCTGCAGATTTTGAATTGCTCGACTGTGAAGGCACCCCCTTGTATGAGCATGTTCTTCGAAAGGTTTCCTCCTGGGGTAGCCCTTCAAATCTTATGTTTGTTTTAGGAGCAACTCAGGCTGATTCCTTTATTCGTATTCGGAGTATATGTCCTGATCATTTTTTCCTGGTACCCGGAATAGGAGCACAAGGTGGAAGTCTGCGTGAAATTTCTGAAAAAGCCATGAATAAGGATGTTGGTTTGCTGGTGAATGCCAGCCGGGCTATTTTATATGCATCTTCTGGGGAGGATTTTGCGGC
>CAINBK010000265.1:0-2267 GCA_903846615.1 uncultured Bacteroidota bacterium | reverse complement strand
GATCTGGGATTATTTGGCTGAAGTGGGGATTTAACTTATTAGCAGTGATTCAAATATAAATCAACGACACCACCTGTAGAAACTAACGAAAGGAAAGTGAGTTTACTTTTTTATTACTCTAAATGTTTGATAGGGTTGATTTAAGTCACCTTTCCCCAACAGTCTGAACACATAATTACCTGCAGGCATATCCGCCAAATAAATAATAGTATCTTCCGATGTTAATTTTCCTGACAAAACGACTTTCCCGGTGTAATCCTCAATCAAATACGACGAGCCCACACATGGAGCAATTGCCTTCACATTGATTAATCTATTGGCGGGGTTGGGATAAATAAATAAGAGATTTTGCCTTAAATCATCATCCACGTTTGTCTTTTTAAAAACTTTCAAAATTGCGGTTTGAGAGGTATCCAAGCAGTTATTATCAGCGACTATGCATCGAAATGGTTGCATATTATTACCAATTGTAACATTTAGTATTTTAAGAGAGTCCCCATTAACATTGGAGTACAGAGACGAATTAATCAGATTAACAAATCCAAATCCATTGTTGGATTGCCACTGATATTTTATTTTGTTATTATTTGATTTAATATTAAAAAGTGCACTGTCATTAACATTGGCAACTTGGTCTGCAGGTTGAATAGAAATGATTGAATCAATAGAATAGTCAATGTTGCAAGTACCATAAACTCTCACAACGCCCGAGTCAGCTCTATTTGAATAACCTGGAGTCCCAATAGCAAGTGTATATTCATTTGGCATACTAACAGACCACCCGGACCATGCTCCTGACTTGGACCCATATAGTGCAGAACCAATTTGAATCCATGCCGCACCGTTCCAATGGTATACCCTTACTTGACCCGCTTCTTTTCCATTCACGTCATTAGCGGGTGCCCCAATCGCAATATTATTGGAATCCGGCATGCTGACGGAAAAACCAGAATAGTCGAAAGACGAGTCACCAACGATATCAGCACCCTTTTTCACCCATGAAGTATCTTTCCACCGATAAATTCTCACACAACCTGCGAAATCCCCAATCCCACTATTAAAACGAGCCCCAACCCCAACAGTATTGGCATCTGGCATACTTACAGCAGCACCCAAGACATCGTTATCAGTTTCGCCATTGATATCTGCACCTTTTTGAACCCACGTATTGCTGTTCTTACGATAAACCCTGACCTGACCAGATTTTTCTCCATTCCCATCATTACCTGGTGCTCCGATGGCTACAGTATTGGAATCTGGCATACTTACTGAGCGACCTGAATTATCATCTGCCGATTCACCATCAATATCAGAACCGATTTTTGACCACATATTTCCACTCCAATTATATACCCTCACATGACCTGAGTTAGTTCCTTTTCCATCATTGTGTTCTGCCCCAATTGCGATGGTATTGGAATCCGGCATACTTACCGAAATACCGGCGTGGTCCCCAGCCGTTTCGCCAATAATATCCAAGCCTTTTTGTGTCCAGGCCTTACCATTCCACTTGTACACTCTAACATAACCGGCAGAACTGTCGTAAAGAGATGTGAGTGCACTTACTCCTATTGCTAAGACATTGGCATCGGGCATGCTTACAAAAATCCCGGGCTGGCCGTAACAAGCCTCAACATCAATATCAGAACCCTTTTGGGCCCATACATTCCTATCCCAATGGTAAACTCTTACATGACCTTGAACATTATTATTAAATCCCCCAATCGCAATTGTATAGGCATCAGGCATACTTACTGAAGAGCCGGCACCGTCCCCTGAAACCTTTCCGACAATATCAGAACCCTTTTGAATTTGCGCATTTGCCGAGAATATCGAGAAAATAAAAAAAAAGGTAAACAAAATTCTGCTATTGTTTTGGAAATAATTCATGATTTCAAATCAATTGGTTAAGTTAAAGTCACAGTGAATAAAACAGAGCATAGTCGCCTAAATCAATAAAATACCAATTTACTACTATTTATAAGAAAAACAAAATCAATCACTTAGTATAGTTTAACACTTGTCCTAATTGACTATATCACTTCAATTATTTGAATTGTCTTCAAGTGGTCAAAAAAATGTTTTAACAAATGTTTTAACAGAAAAATGAAAACCCCTGTTAATACAGGGGTTTTGGGTGTTTTTGGAGTGGAATTGGGGGGAATCGAACCCCCGTCCGGCTATGCGATCACTAGCGCTTTCTACATGTTTAGGGTTAGATTGATTTTCGGGATCGGGCCGGCTCTACCCTGGCCAACGTCGCTCCT
>CAINBK010000264.1:0-1593 GCA_903846615.1 uncultured Bacteroidota bacterium | reverse complement strand
TCCATTCCAACAATCCTTTTTGGGCCATCCTTGCTAAGAATGAATAGACTTCGTGTGTATGACGCTCGTATACAGGTTGAGCAGCAACAAAATTTACCGAGAAGAGTAGAAATAAAATACAGAACTGTAAATATTTCATATGAAGTTATTAAACAGAAACCCCGGCTTTGACTTGCGCCTCAATCCATGAATACGTTTTTTCAAGACCTTTATCCAAAGGCTGACTGGGTGCCCAATTCAATTGCTGCTTTATCAGGGTATTATCAGATCTACGTCCTCGAACACCCTGATAGGTAACAGGAATATTTTTAATTGCTAAGTTTTTGCCAGAAATAGCAATTACTTTTTTAGTGAGCTCGTTGATTGAAACCATTTCCTCTGAACCAATATTGAGAGGCCCTTCAAACTCTGCATTCATAAACCGCTCTACCGCCTCCAAGCATTCATCGATATAAAGAAATGATCTTGTTTGTAATCCATCTCCCCAAACTTCTACTGCTCCTCCATCTGGTGCTTCAGCAACTTTCCTGCAGATTGCTGCTGGCGCTTTCTCTTTTCCATCACACCAGGCTCCCTCGGGTCCAAATACATTGTGAAAACGTCCAATGCGAATTTTCAATCCGTGATTACGAGCAAAGGCCTGGTAAAGACGTTCGCTGAATAGCTTTTCCCAACCATAATCACTGTCTGGCTCTGCAGGATAGGCCGAACCTTCTGCACAATTAGGGTTAGAAGGATCTGTTTGGTTGTAAGCAGGATAAATACAGGCTGAGGAGGAATAGAATATTTTACCAACGCCATGCAAAACGGCTTGGTGAATTATATTTAGATTGATTGATGCCGAATTAAACATGAGGTTAGCATCATTTTCCCCAGTAAAAATATACCCGGCGCCTCCCATGTCTGCGGCCAATTGATATACTTCGTCAAAGTGCTGATCAAGTACTTTTTTAACTATCTGCTGATCTGTTAGATCACCAACAATAAATTCATCAGCGGGAGAAGTTGAAAATTCATGTTGTTTGATATCCACGGCACGCACCCAATGGCCTTGCTTTTTAAGCTTTTTAACTAAATGCCCCCCGATGAACCCCCCAGCACCACAAACAAGAATTCGCTTCATATTATCCAACTATCTTTTTAAAATAATAGGTTGCTAAATTAGTAATCCCCAATAGCGCAAATGTAGGCACTATCCTTGAATAACGGCCTGCTAACCGGCTTGGTTCCTGTACTAATCGATATAGCCATTCTAGTGAAAGTTGCTGTACCCAGCCAGGTGCTTGACGAACCTGGCCTGTATAAAAATCAAAGGCAGCTCCAATTGTAATTATGTAGGATACTTTCACTTTTTGAGATAGCTCCCATGCAAATTGTTCTTGTTTGGGGGTGCCAAGTCCCACCCATATAAATTGCGGCTTTGCTACTTCAATTTCTTTTATCAATTTTTCCCAATCTGTTTCAGACATCGGTGAAAAAGGAGGTGTATAAGTGCCAGTAATTTTCACCCCAAAAAACCGCTTTTCCATAGCTATCTTAAGTGATTGTGCTACGCCTTGCTTTCCGCCACAAAAAAAATGGGCTGCAAGTGGG
>CAINBK010000263.1:0-3915 GCA_903846615.1 uncultured Bacteroidota bacterium | reverse complement strand
TTTTCCAAAGAAAATATCTTCACTGGCGCGACCACCCAGTGTCATACAGATCTGATCATTGAGTTGATCGGTATTGTAGAGGTACTGTTCCTTGGGAGTATATTGCGCATAACCTAATGCTGCGGTGCCACGCGGAACAATGGTCACTTTCAACAACGGATAAGCATGCTCCAGGAACCATCCACAAATAGCATGACCCGCTTCGTGATAAGCAATGATCTTTTTCTCCTCAGGAGAAATAATCTTATTCTTTTTTTCCAATCCTCCAATTACACGATCCACTGCATCCTGAAAATCTTGCATGTCAACGGCCTCTTTGTTTTTGCGCGCTGCAATTAAGGCTGCTTCATTACAAACGTTGGCGATGTCAGCACCTGCAAATCCGGGTGTTTGCTCAGCCAGTTTATGGATGTCGAGTGTTTTAGAAATTTTAATCGGCTTGAGATGCACTTTAAAAATATCCTCCCGTCCTTTTAAATCGGGTTTGTCGATAGAAATCTGACGATCAAATCGGCCCGGACGCAATAACGCGCTATCAAGTACATCAGGACGGTTGGTTGCCGCCAACACGATAATCCCCGTATCGGTTCCAAAACCATCCATCTCCACCAACATTTGATTGAGTGTGCTTTCCCGTTCGTCATTACTCATCATGGCATTCTTTCCTCGTGCACGACCAATGGCATCAATCTCATCAATGAAAATGATACAAGGTGCTTTTTCACGAGCCTGCTTGAAAAGATCACGCACACGGCTGGCCCCTACTCCCACAAACATTTCTACAAAGTCAGAACCACTCAAACTAAAGAAGGGAACCTGTGCTTCACCTGCCATTGCTTTTGCTAACAATGTTTTACCGGTACCGGGAGGGCCCACCAACAAGGCCCCTTTAGGAATCTTACCACCTAGGTTGGTATATTTTTTGGGATTCTTTAAAAAGTCCACAATCTCCATGACCTCTACCTTGGCTTCGTCCAGACCAGCCACATCGGCAAACGTGATATTTACACGCGTTCCCTTATCAAATAAGGTTGCCTTTGATTTGCCAATATTGAAAATACCTCCACCGCCAGGACCACCGCCTGCACCACCACCCATCTTACGCATCATCAATACCCAGATTGCCACAAATAATAAAATGGGAAGAATTAATTGTATAGCACCACCGATCCAATCCCTTTCGCTTTCTACTTCATAGGGTACTTCAGTTGCTGTATAGGGAACCTGATCACGAGCAGCGTTATCTCGTTTCTCTCTATAGAAATCGTCCATAGATTTCTTAAAACCATCCGCACCGGTGATCTTAAATGCCATATGAGGCCCTTTAGGATCTACCTTACCAGCTGCTTCTTTTACTTCCTTGGTATGCGCCTTTTGACCAGTCGGATTGAGATAAACTTTAACCAGCTTTCTGTTGTCAATGATGGTATAATGATCAACCTGACCTTGCGCCACCATGTTCTTGAAATCCAGCTCATTGATCTTAGCCATGTTTGGAGTCAAGGGGCCAAATAAGGAGGATCCGATCAAAAAGACCAGGATAATCGCATAAAGCCAGTAAATATTGAATTGAGGGCCTTTCCGGTTGGAAGTTCCCGGAGTTTTATCTCCTGATTTTCTTTTTTCTCTGTTTGGTAACATAAATTTTATTCCTCTCTACTTATAATGTCTGAAACTGCAAATTGTTTAACCCTTTGTCATTTTGACTCGCCAACCTCCGTTAGAACCCCATCACTCCACATTTCCTCTAGCTTATAGAACTTTCTCAGCTCAGGGGTCATAACGTGGACCACCACATTCACATAATCAATCAATACCCACTGCATTTGCTTTTGCCCTTCTTGCCGATATGGTTTTTCGGTACATCGATCCGCTACCTGATCCATAACATGGTCAGCAATAGCCCTGATCTGGGGTTGATTACCCGCTTCACAAATAATAAAAAAGTCAGCTATGGCCTCATTGATCTTCCGCAGGTCTAATAAAACGATATGCTCGCCCTTCTTGTCCTCAATGGCGGCAATGATTGTTTTGATGATCTTGGAGCTCTTGGTGAGACGTTTGACCGCTTTTTTTCCAGCGGAGGATCCTTGTGTCCTGCCACCGGCTAGTACTGCCAGTTGTTCCAACTATTCGATTGCTTTAGTTTCGTATATCCTTTAACATTGTAAAAATACATAATTAATTGCCACCTCTCCCGCATTCCCTTGGTACCCCTTTTGTGAGCCTACCCTCGGTGGATAGCACCAATGACGAGGTCCGTCGATACATACAAGCAGGTAAAGCCGTTCCGGGAATGGCCATTTTCACTGCAGACCAGCAAAAAGGAAAGGGACAAAGAGGAAAAATTTGGGAGGGAGAAAAAGACCAAAGCCTTGCCCTTAGCCTTCTAATAAAACCTGATTTTTTAACGGTTCAACAACAATTCCTGCTCAGCGCACTGATTGCCCTGGGCACCCGAGCCTGGTTGGCAACCCAGGTAGCCACTGATCAATTCCAAATCAAATGGCCCAATGATCTTTACTGGAAACACCAGAAAATTGGAGGTATACTAATCGAGAATATCGTTACCAGTGGCGGAGAATGGAATTGGGCCATTGTGGGAATAGGAATCAATCTTAATCAGAATCAATTTCCCAGTGATTTACCCAATCCGGTTTCCCTTTTTCAGGTCAATGAAAAAAAATCAGACCCTGCCGTTGCTGCAAAAAGTTTGTGTGCATCATTATCCGATTTTTTAGCATTAGAAATTAGTAGGGACGAACAAAAAATACTGGAACAATATCAGCACTTCCTGTACGGTTCCGGTGAACTTTGTAATTTTTCGAGAGCAGGCGTAAGTTTTCAAGCCATACCGCTGGGCGTTTCACATAGCGGAGAACTTTTACTCGACCGAATTGAAAAGCCGATACAACACGGCGAATTAGAATGGAAAATCAAGACCGACTAGTCTTCAAAAAGAATTTCCTGTGCGTGCGTACTACTTTTAGGTTTTGAAATGATTCGCTCAATTTTACCAGCAGCGTCAATTATAAAAGTGGTGCGATGGATTCCCATGTAGGTATTCCCGTACATCTTTTTTTCGCCCCAAACACCATAGGCCAGTGCAATGGCATGATCCGTATCGGTGATTAAGGTAAAGGGAAGTTTATTTTTAGTGATGAACTTCTGGTGTGATTTTTCATCATCCGGACTAACCCCTATCACCACAAATCCCTTTTTAGTTAATTGCGCGTGGTTGTCTCGCAGATTACAAGCTTGCGTAGTACAAGTTGAAGTCAGGTCTTTAGGATAGAAATAAAGAATGACTTTTTTTCCTTTGAGTGAGGAAAGTTTGAAGGGTTTTCCATCTTGATCGCGGGTGGTAAATAGAGGAGCTTTATCTCCAACCTGTAATGCACTCATTTTCGTTTCTTTTTTTTGACGGGTTTTTTACTTGACTTTTTAACCGGAGGTTGATAAGGAGCTCGTTTGATCCACCAAGTTTTGGTAGTGCTATTCCCCACCAGATCCTCTACAGTTACAGTTAGCTTATGTACTCCATAGGGGCAACGTTGGTCAAATCGATAAATCCAGCTACGGCCTTTGTCATTAGTAAAACGTATCCAACTATCATTTAGTTCAGCGCGGAAACGTTTAATAGCGCCAAAATTATCAGTGGGAGTAAAAACCAAACGGGAGAGTGCACTCACATTAATCGTATCTCCTTTACCGGCGAGTGTAACCTGCGGTGGAACCGTATCGACAAACGCCTGGAAATAACCAAAGTCGTCAAATGTTGCAGCAATCCATTCGCCCTCCCAATTTCCCGTTTTTACTTTTCGAACCGACCCGTAGGAGCGTTGCATAACTACTTTATTTCTCAGTTCAGTAGGAACTGCACGCTCTGGTTTTAAACGAACGGAAAAATTGAGA
>CAINBK010000262.1:0-10640 GCA_903846615.1 uncultured Bacteroidota bacterium | reverse complement strand
ATTCCTAAGATCAGTAGTGCGTTCCCTATTACTAACACAAGGGCTGGACTGCAAGTCCGAGTTTCATTAGCACAATAAGAACTGATTCTATTTTCGCTGAATATAAACCGAGTCCGCTTGTTGCAGACAAGTAAGCGTTAAGTCGTTGATACAAACATGAGCGGGCAGCGTGGTGGTGTAATAAATCACTTCAGCAACATCTTCTGGCGTCAGCGGTTTCATTCCATTGTAAACGCTGGCCGCCGTTTCCTGATCGCCCTTGAAACGTACCAATGAAAATTCAGTCTCCGCAGCACCTGGATTAATGGCAGTTACTTTAATTCCATGTCTTAATAGATCGATCCGCATAGACTGGTTTAGTGCATCCACAGCATATTTTGTAGCACAATAGGCATTTCCTTTCTCATAAACCACTCTCCCTGCCGTAGAACCTATATTAATGATATGTCCTTTTTTGCGATTTGCCATTCCTTTTGAAACCGCCTGTGATACATAGAGGAATCCCTTGATATTGGTGTCGATCATTTCATTCCAGTCATCCAGCTTTGCCTCTTCAAAATAATCTCTTCCTGCTGCTAGCCCGGCATTATTGATTAGTATGTCAATTTCCTGCCAGTTTTCAGGTAGTCTGTGAATACCGGTTGTGATGGCGTCCTGATTACGCACATCAATGGGTAATAGAAAAGATTCTGTACCAAAGGAATCCTTTAGCTCATCAGCTAGCTTCTCAAGTCTGTCTTTTCTTCTTCCATTTAAAATTAGCCGATGACCTTTTTCAGCAAAAAGAGTTGCGCAAGATCTGCCAAAGCCTGAAGTTGCTCCAGTAATTAAAACAATTGATGACATATTGTAAAGGTAGGATAAGAAGCTACTTGTTTACCGAATGAGGGTAATCAAGCCTTTTGCAAAATAAGGCTGGTCTAAATAATCAACAGCACTGACGGTCCATACAAAAACATGTGTTCCCTGCAGTTGTCCGTTAACTTTTCCATCCCATGAGGCTCCCTCTTGTTTTGTTTCATAGACCAGTTGGCCCCAGCGATTGAAAATGCGAAAATATTTTAACTCTTTGATGCCTGCCATAATGGGGCGGATTACATCATTTTTACCATCACTATTGGGTGTAAATGCTGTAGGGACAAAAACACTAGGCGCTGTTTGAAAAACACGTACAACCAGGTAAGCTGTATCTGCGCAATTGGCTGCGTCACGTGTGATCATTTGATATCTGATCTGATTGGTACCGGTTGAATAGCGGGCAATGGGATTTGGAATATTGATGGAAGACAAGCCTGTGCCGGGGCTCCAGTTATATGTTAATCCACCGCTAGCACTCAACTGAAGTGGTTGTCCCACTACTACTGAGGTGTCTCTTCCTGCAAAAGCAACTACTTCAGGTAGTACTGTTATTACTACTGTATCTAATCCAGGTTTTGGACATCCTCGTGTATCAAATACTGCGAGTATGTATTGTTGCGTAACAGGGGGACGAGCCACAGGAGACAAACTGGAAGGGTTATTTAAATATTGTGAGGGCCGCCAAACAAAACTACTTCCATTGCTGATGCCTCGAAGTTGCGCAGAACTATTAAAGCATATGATTGTATCAGGGGAAACCCGCGCAATCGGGTAAGGTACTGTTCGAACTACAATTTGTTTGGTTTCATTGCAACTTCCAATCACTCCTGTAACTTGATAAGTGGTGGTAGTATTTGTAACAGCTAGGGGGGACTGAATGGTAGCATTATCCAAATTACCCGCTGGGGTCCAATTGTATTGTAGTCCATTGGAAGCGATACGAAGCCGAATGGTATCCCCTTGGCAAATGGTAGTATCACTCATCGGATTTATAAATACACCGGTAGTTACATTCACTTTAACTGAATCTTGATTTACACATCCACTATTTTCAAGATTCACGTAATACCAGGTAGTACTCATCGGAAATACGGTAGGGCTTGATGTATTACTATTCAACATGGAAGCAGTGGGACTCCAACTAAAATTACCAATTCCATTTGCGTTCAACCGAACAGAATCGTATTGGCAAATCAGCGTGTCTGTGAAGTCCATAGTAATGAGCGGTTTATCCAGAATATTAATTGTTTGCTGTATGGTATCCCTGCATCCTTTGCTAGATTGAACTATTAATGTTACAGTAGCCGGACCTGGACCTGGGTAATTGTATTGGGGATTGCGAATTCGTGAAGTGTCAGCCAACGTTGAGTTATCGCCAAAGTTCCAATGCCAGTAATCTAATGTTCCGTATGTTACGCGAGTAGTATCGGTGAACTGATAAGGTGTTAACACGCAAATACCGTTTGTGGTAAAGCCTGGATAAAACCCTGGCCATACTCGTACAACTGTGGTGGAACTATCGGAACAGATGCCTTGCAGTGTTACTCTCAACTTAACATTATAATCGCCAGGTGCAGAAAATATATGAGATGTAGAGGCAAGTGTAGATGTATTATTAGTACCGCTAGCCGGATCGCCAAAGTCCCAGAGATAATCTGCATTAGCAGGATTCCCGGCTGCATCATTTTGAAAACTGACATTTAAATCATCACAAAATGAGGGGCGTGGGTTTAGCTGTGCACGCAGTGGACTACAATCACTGACTTCAAGATGTAACTCTTTACGCGTGGTGGCTATTAGCGTCCCGTTTCTATATTCATTCACACAAACACAGATTACATATTGGCCTACCATAGTAGGAGCTATTCCGCTGATTAAACCTGTAACGGGGTTGATGGTAACGCCACTTCCCAATGGAGTTCCACCACTGAATAAGGGCGCATAGGGTACGGTATTATAGGGAGGGTTAGATGCTACATCAGGAGCTGGTGCCGATTGACTCCCTCCTTCATACGCTTCGCAAAAGCGGTAACTGAGTGAGTCACTGTTGGGATCAGTAGCTGAAAAGTTTAATTGGAAATAGCTGTTTTGACAAACCACAGCGGTGTCATTTACCAGAAATTGCGGACTACTATTAGTTTGCGCATTCTGTCCTGCACTAGTGCCAGGAATTTTTATTGAGAATGTATTTCCTACTGCACCGCTGTTCACTAGATTATTTATGCCAGCAATTCGACAACACCGTTGGTAGGAAACAATATAGCCTTCAGGTAGTGCAGGTAATTCTACAGAGGCAAGGTCATAAATTACAATGGTGTATTTGCATCCTACTTCATTACCAGTAATACAAGGTTCATCATATGTTTTACTTAACGTGTATTGGTTGGTGATAGCTACACTTTCGTTGCGCACAAACTGATTGGTTGCAGCATTAAAAAAAGAAAAATTAATCGGGTTTGATAATTGTCCACTGCTAGGGTTGCAAATCATATAGACAGTAAGCGTAACTCGATAGCGTAAATTAGTGCCGCTTCCCGCACCCAGATACTGGTACGTGAAAAAACCTCCTTTAATGTGGGCAGCAAAAAGGGGTGGACACAAAAGTAGTGTCAGCAAAAAAACAAGCAGGGACTTTTTCATCAAGCAAGGTAAAATTACGAACAGGAATGGAATCAATCATCTTCCAAATTGGAATCTACTCCACAACGATTTTACCAAGATGATTATTGTAAACAAACAAAAGAGTTGAAAAAGCCAATCTCCATACTTGACGTAAATTGTTAATTTGTTCTGTGTAGGAGCTATTTCAGCTTTTAGTATTCCTCTTTTGTCATATCCTAGAGTGGAAATAAGAATTCCTCTTGGATCGATAAAAGCACTTATTCCTGTGTTGGCACTTCTAGCCACCCAACTTCTTGTCTCGATCGCTCTCAGTCTTGCGTATAACAAATGCTGTCGATGGCCGGGCGTATTTTTCCACCATCCATCATTTGTTACAATTGTTAACAGATTAGCTCCTTTTTTAATATACTGGCGCATAAAATCACCGTATATACTTTCATAACAAATTGCAGGTGCTAACTTAAATCCATTTTTTTCCTCCACTATTAATCGTTCATCTTGCTTAGCATAGCCTGCAGTTACACCACCAAACTTTTCAAACCAAGTATCAAGGAATCGAAGAAACCAGGGTAGTGTTTCAACACCCGGCACGAGCCTTGATTTATGATAGGTGGCATGCACACCTTTGCTGTCTAATAGTAATGCTCCATTGTAAGCTTCAAAATGAGTATTAGTTCCAGGTATAAGGCGACTAAACCGGGTAGGCGCTTGCAATAAGTTATAACTTTCAATCCCAGTAAAAATAGAAACACGCGGTCTGGACTTCAAATAATTGAATACAGTATCGAGGTTTTTTTCCGCCTGCAGTGCCGACTCGTTGTAACCGTAACGGCTGTAAAGCGCTGTTTCTGGCCAAAGTACTAATGCCGTATTATCTTCTGTAGCTTTTGCAGATAACTCAAGTAAGTTGTACAACTGTTCTTGTTCTGTTCCAACCGCAACCTTTTTGTAGGGATCTATATTAGGTTGAACTATTACTACGCCCTGTTTGTTTTTGTTTATATTTTCTTGTTGCGGGAAAAAAAGGAATGAAATAAGTAGAGGGCTCAATAGCGTTATTGCACTATACAATAAGGTCTGAATTCTGTATCCATCTTTGTTAAGTACTGCTTTGAGATAGGAGAATAGAAGAAGATTGGTGAGTAGTATCCAAAGCGAACCACCCGCTACTCCGGTTACCGCATACCACTGTACCCACTCAATTTGTTTTGCAAAAACATTTCCAAGTGTTAGCCAGGGCCAGCTTAATCCCCAATCCTGTAAGTGTATATATTCAAAGCTGAGCCAAAAAGCAATTAACGAAAGTCCGCTAAACCACTTTGATTTTTTTTGTTGTAGCCGATGAAAACCCAACCAGGGAATGCACATTAGTAAACTGTTAGCGAGCCATGCTGCAACTGCTCCGGGAGCCGTGGCATTCCATATCCACCAGGTAGTACCAATATTCCAGATTAATAAACTTAGGTAGCAGAAAAAGAAAAACCGTTTTGCTGATTTTATTTCCTCCGCGAGAAATAATAAAGGTATCCAGGCAAAAAATATGAGAAATGTATAGGAGCTATCTGGCCAGGCAAGCCATGCCAATACGCCGGTGGCAACGGATAAAAGCAGGGGACGATAGTTCATGAAACCTGTTTCAGCAGTAAAGCTATTTACTTTCTGCTGTAATTTGGTGCTTCCTTGGTAATGTCAATGTCGTGGGCATGACTCTCGTGCATTCCGGCATTGGTGATTTTTATAAAGGTTGCTTTTTGTAGTGCAGCAATATTTTTGGCACCACAATAACCCATTCCGGCACGCAGACCTCCAATGTATTGGTAGACAACTTCTTTAAGGTAGCCTTTGTAAGCCACTCGACCTTCAATACCCTCGGGTACAAACTTCTTTATATCCTGCTCTGCATCCTGAAAATAGCGATCGCTGCTACCAGTTGCCATAGCACCCAATGAACCCATTCCACGGTAGGTTTTGAATTTTCTTCCCTCGTATATGATGGTTTCGCCAGGACTTTCTTCAGTGCCAGCAAATACACTTCCCATCATCACACAATTAGCGCCAGCTGCCAGAGCTTTTACCATGTCACCGGTGTATCGGATTCCTCCATCGGCAATAACTGGAACATTTTTCTGTTTTAATGCATGGGCAGCTTCCATAATTGCAGTTAACTGTGGCACACCGGTGCCGGCAACAATGCGGGTGGTACAAATCGAACCAGGACCAATTCCAACTTTTACTGCATCAGCACCTGCCTCTGCTAATGCTTTTGCACCGGCAGCGGTACCTACGTTACCTGCAATAACCTGCAGCCCTTTGTACTGCTTTTTTACTTGTTTAAGTGCATCGATAACGCCTTTGCTATGTCCATGTGCGCTGTCCATGGCTATTACATCCACTCCAACTTGATAAAGTGCAGCTACTCGGTCCATAAAATCCTTTGTAATACCTACACCCGCCCCAACCAATAGCCTTCCAAAATTGTCTTTAACAGCGTTAGGGTTACTTTTTAATTTTAATATGTCACTATAGGTAAAAAGTCCAACTAATTTTCCTTGCTTATCAATGATAGGGAGTTTCTCTACTTTGGTTTTTTTAAACAGCTGCTCTGCTTTTTTGAGATCTGTTCCGGCAGGTGCAGTGTAGAGGTCTTTAGAAGTCATCACCTCACTCACTTTTCGTTTGAGGTCTACCTCAAATCGTAAGTCTCTATTAGTAAGTATTCCAACTAGTTTGCCCGCTTGATCAACAATTGGAATACCGCCGATTTTGTTTTCTTGCATCATTCGAAGTGCTTGTCCAATGGTTGAATCAGCGCGTAAGGTTAGCGGATCAATAATCATTCCACTTTCACTTCTCTTTACCTTTCTCACTTGTTCTGCCTGTCTTTCAATACTCATGTTTTTATGAAGTATTCCAAGACCTCCTTCTCTTGCTAATGCAATAGCCAGGGATGCTTCGGTAACTGTATCCATGGCGGCAGATAGTAAGGGAACATGTAAGGTTATGGAGCGGGTTAGTTGGCTACGTATATCTACCTCTCGGGGTAGAATCTCGCTGTAACCGGGCATAAGAAGAACATCATCGAAGGTGAGTCCTTCGCCAAAGAATCGATCAGTAAAAGCGGGGGAAGATTTTTTTGTTGCCATGTGCAAAGATAGGCCACCCTTGCTATTTAGACAAAATCAAAAATCAGCCTATTTTATAAGGGTAACGGTTCCTTTTTTGAATACAGGCTGTCCTGTATCTCTATGAGTGTATGACAATACCCAAACATAGACGCCTGTTGCTTGCAATTGTCCATTGATTCTTCCATCCCATTTTTCCATCCAGTTTCGGCTTTCAAATACTAGTTGCCCCCACCTATTAAATACCCGGAAATGGTAGTTGATGGCTTTCAAAGCATTATGTGGTCTAAACTGATCATTCAAACCATCGTTGTTTGGAGTGAACGCAGTCGGAACTTCAATTAAACAGTGGTTCAAAACTTTAATAATACGTTCTGCGCTATCACTGCAACGCATGAGTTGATTTCGGGTAATCAGTTTAACTCGATAGGTTCTTTCCAGATTCAAGTTTGGAAATTGATAGGGGGGCGGATCTTTTTGTGTGCTGCTAGCCAACACATCGTATTGCCATTGCCAGCTATCAATCATCCCGGTGCTTGTGTTGGTGATTTGTAATTTGTCCTCAGGACAAAGAATGCTGTCCAGTACCGTAAACGCAGCTTTGACTTGGTTATTGATGATTAAGTCTAACCGTGTTGAATCAATACAAATTCCATTGCTAACGGCTAGTGAAATTGCATTGGTTGAGCTGGAAGGGAATTCTATGGTGTGTGATGCTGTAGACACGCGAACCCCATTAAAAAGCCAATTCCAATTGTTTACACCATTGCCTCCCGGATGCGTAAACTGATATATATTTCGCTGACAACCCAATGTGGCTGCATAATTGAATTGTGCATTTACGGTATCTGCTACCAAAAAGGGAACTGTTTGTACAGGGGTGGCAAGGCCGCATTCATCCACAAGTATAGTAGTATCGGTACCTGCTCTTAATTGAAGTTGATAAGTGCCACCTTTTTGTATCCGTTGGGTAAATTTAATGGTAACAAAATCTGTTTTTCCATTTATGCAATTTCCTCCTGCTGACTGTACGCTAACTGAAGCAGGTCCTGAAACTAGAAAATCAGTTCCGGAAGGATCAATGCTTGCGCATAGAATTCTTTTGGGAAAATAGAGTTTGATTGAATCAGGTGCACATCCCAAACGTCCCACGCTGTCGGCAAATATGGGTTGCGGAACAAAGTAGGTGAAATTCAATTTGTCTCCGGGAGGGATGTCTCTACCACAAATGTCTAGCAAGCTATTTGCATCCGTGCCGTTATTAATAACTAACTCATAATTACCGTTAGGAAGTGCTGTTGCTAAATTGATGGTGATCTCATCAAAATCAAATGAAGTGCTACAAGAATCCGGCTGAGCGCTGATGACAGTTGTAGCAGCAGGAAGAATGCTAAACTCACTTCCTGTTAATGTTATGCTGTTGCAGCGAACTTTTTTATTCAATTTCAAGCGAAGTACTTTTCCATCGCAGTCTGCTTTTACGGTATTCAATTTGGGAAGCAACGGATCGGTGATGACGGCGGTACCACCACTGAATGATAAGGTATATCCACTCTGCGTGTTGGTGTAATGGCTAATTAAAAGAATATACTCATGATCAATCAGTAGATTAGGCATTCTTGCAAAAGTGGGTGCATTGGCAGAGGGGTCTGATGCACATTGAATAAAGTTTACCCCTGTAGCGGAGGTACCTGTAGGTCCGTAAGTGCCAGCCCAATTGCCGGTAACAATTATATTACGGTTTGTAAATATTTCATCCGGATTTCTTCCGGTAATATCATAGAGTTGCCAGTCATAATCCTCGTTGGCTGCCAGGGGAGTAATAGTAAATCCCAGTGTCCCAGATTGGTAACAGGTAAATCGGTAAAAGAAGGGATTTCTATTTTCATAGTTTGCGCCGTCTCCTGAACAACCCGGAACAAACAGGCTGTTGGTAGAGCAAAGGGGAACACTGTTTTGTGTAAAAACCGTGGTTCCGCAAACTGGAAATGCAGTGGAAGGAGTCTGACCTAGTGTCGTGCAGGGCTGTGCGAATAGTTCATGCAGCAAAACGGTGAATAGTATAACCGTTATGAATGCAGGTTTTTTCATAGTCAGAGCCGTTCAGATCAACTGATACTTGTTGCCAGGCAAAGATACGAGGTGGTCTGCTAACGAAAGGTTTAACAATATTGTTGCTAATTGAGCAGGAGGCATACCTGTAGATGCTAAAATTGAGTCAATATGTTTTATTTCCCCATCCTTTAAGTGGGCAATTACACTTCTCTCTTCCTCTGTTAAGTGAGTGTAAGATTTTTTTGAACTAGCCGGTAGGGACGGCATTTCAGAATTCCAGTTCATCCAGTATAATAAATCAGTGGCAGAAGTTATTAATTGGGCCTTTTGAGTTTTTAGCAGTTCCAGACATCCGCCACTTTTTTCATCATAGATTCGTCCTGGCAATGCAAAGACAGAACGTCCGTAGTTAAAGGCAAGGTTTGCAGTGATTAAACTGCCACCTTTCACAGCACTTTCAATTACCAAGGTTGCGTCAGCAAGACCCGCTACAATTCGGTTTCTACGCGGAAATAAAAAACGATCAGGAGCTTCTCCATGTCTGCATTCAGAAAGCAAACTTCCTCCTTGATCAATGATGTCTTTGGCAAGTCTTCTGTTAATTGGCGGATAAATTCTATCGAGCCCATGCGCTAGTACAGCGAGTGTTGGCAACTGATTTCTAAGTGCTTCCTGATGTGCAATAGTATCGATACCAGCTGCAAGCCCACTTACGATTACTAAATCTCGATGTTGTTGAAATGCTGATAAAAGCTCCTCTGTAAATCGCTTTCCAACCTGTGAATTATTACGTGTGCCAACAATGGCCAGAATTTTTTCAGGATTTAAATTAAGTTCACCTCGTGCATAAAGTAATAAAGGGGCATCTGCACACTCCCTTAAACGAAAAGGGTATGTTGGGTCTGTAATGAAGAAAGTTTTAATATTTTTTTCCTCTATAAATCTTATCTCTTTTTTTACACGGTCCCAATCTTTGAAATCAGCAATTGCTTGAATACAGCTAGGACGAACGTTTGGCGTTTCAAGTAATTCTCTTGTTGGGGTATTAAAAATTTCCGCTGGATTATAACGTTCAAGGAGGGGCCGAAGGCTTGCAATTCCAAATCCATTCAAAAGCGTTAGGGCAATCTGATAATTAAGTTGGCAACACACCATGGTTTTCCCCAAGTATAATTGCTAGGAACGGTTTATGCTAGAGGCCAACTATTTTCATTTCGGTACGTCGATTTAATGCGCGTCCCATCTCTGTAGCATTGTCTGCTATAGGATTGGTTAATCCAAAACCTTTATAAGTCAGTCGTTTTGCATCTATTTTTTTCGAAGCTAAATAATCAACTACTGCTTTAGCTCTGTTCTCGCTCAATAGTAAATTTGTCTCTGCTTTTCCAATATTGTCAGTGTGCCCACTAATTTCAATTGATATAGTTGGGTTCTCGGAGAGAAGTACAACTAGTTTATCTAACTCAACAAGCGAGGCTGGCGTTAATTCATAGCGATTAGTTTCAAAGAAAATATTTTTTAGAACCACGCTGGCATTTCTTTCAATGGGTTGGAGTTCTATGTTTTTTACAACGGCAGAATCGACGATGCCATTTTTCAAAAAGTATTGATCTGAGTTAAAGAGAAATCCTTTTTGATTTACGGTAAATGCATAATCTCTACCAGTGGGTAAGGTGAGAAGATAATTTCCAAGTGAATCCGTTTTAACTCTGGATATTACTTGTCTGGTTTGTAAATCGGTAAGCTCCAGGGTAGCGGAAATGCCAGTGCCTGTTTTTTTATCAGTCACTTTACCAGTCACCCATCTTGTCTCATAGGGCCTAATTGATGGATTTAGTTCAAAGCTGTATAGATCTAATCCCCCATAGCTGTCTTTTCTTTCACTGGCATAATAAGCCGTTTTGCCATCCGCGGTAATAAAAAGTGTTCCCTCTCGGTCAATTGTGTTGATCGGGTATCCTAAATTTTTAGGAGTACTCCATT
>CAINBK010000261.1:0-6153 GCA_903846615.1 uncultured Bacteroidota bacterium | reverse complement strand
CAACCGCATGGAGTTACTGGCGGTTATTGAAGGACTAAAAGCCCTCAGAAAAAAAGGGATTTCCGTGATTGTCTACTCAGACAGTCAGTATGTAGTAAAGGCTATCATGGAAGGTTGGCTAAAAAAATGGATAGCAACCAACTTTAAAGGAGGCAAGAAAAATCCGGATTTATGGAAAGAACTCTACTCTTTACTTCAGGAAAATGAGATAAACTTCCGTTGGATTAAAGGACACGCAGACAATCCATTCAATAATAGATGCGATCAATTAGCTACTAACGCAGCAATCAATAATGGTCATGAAATTGATCATTATTATGAAGAGAATCAACCCTAACTGAATCAGCCCAGGATCAGCTAAGCCGAAGTTCGAGTTTTCGAAGGGAGAGGTAGTTAAAAAATACAAGTGTTGCTGGCAAAAAGATAAAAGTAGCTATCAGCGAATTTTTATAAAAGGGTAAGCCAGCTATTAAACAAGTAAAAAGGCCCGTTGCATCTTTTGTATAAACTACTTCCGCAGCTTGCAACCAAACAAGCCCATTGGATAAGAAAAAGAAGACAGTAGGTGCAAAAACAGCAGCTAATCCAATATTGCGGTAAGAAGCTGCTTTGAAAACAAATCCGATATAAGTGCAGCTCAACAATAACAGATAATTTTTCCATTGTCCTGCATAGATACCCTGATAATCAAAAAGGTCATTTATATAAAGCAGCTGTATTGAAATATCACTGACCAATAATGCAACGATTGAAAAGAAAAACACCCACTCACTACGTCTGAATACAAACCCGGAGAAAAGTGCAATTGCCAATACCGGAGAAAAGCCAGAAAGGGCGATCTCAGGACCAAAAAAGTATTTGCAAAGGGTTGTGATTAGCGCAAGTACCAAGGTGAACATGGCAGTTTTAAGAGAAAAAGACATATGCAAAATTATTTTTTGGGTTTGAACAAAATTAACTGAATTGGAGCAATTGAACATACAACTTATTCACTACTGTGGATAGCAGAGGAAGCTAAATACAGTACCGTATCCTCCTTAGATTGTAAATGAAGAACCCCCTTCCCCTCCCAGTACGCCGAAAGCTTACCTTGTTTAAGTGTTATGGACGAAGTGCCTACGACTAACTCTACAGAACCCTGGAGCAACAAGAAAATAATGGGCCCCTCTCCATTTATTTGGTAGGACTTGTTCTTTCTTAAAAAAAGCTGTCCTAGCTTGAAGTCATCCACTGGCGTAGAAAACCACTCAGGTTTTTCCTGTGTGATTAGAGGACTAAATATTACTGGCGAAATACCCTCACAACGCGTGTGCTTTAGAAGTGCCGCTACATCTATGTGTTTCCCCGTCAATCCTCCTCTCAACACATTGTCAGAATTTGCCATGATCTCCACATTTTGTCCCTCCAGGTAGGCATGTGGAATACCAGCATCCTGAAATATAGCCTCCCCCTTATTGAGCGATACAAGGTTGAATAAATAAATGGAAAATATTCCGCGATCCATATGGCCACCTTTGGAATAAACGTGAGCCGCTCTTAAAGCCCAAAATGCTGGATTATTTTTTGTAAAGGGGGTTTGCACTGCTTCTTTTTTCAACCGTAACATTAAAGGACATAGCATTGCATCCACTTGCTCCTGCGACATTTCCATCACAAACTTGTACAATTCCTGATTGCCCCCTTTTTCCCAAACAGAAATCAGAGGGATGAATTCAGGTGTATTTGCTAAAACATCTCGAATTAATTCGGGATGTTTGAAACCATGTAATAGCCAAAAGGATCCTAGGGCTACCATCAATTCGGGTTTGTGATTCTGGTCCTTGTAATTTCGGTATGGAGCATCAATGGCAATCCCGGCCTCATTCTCCAATGCAAATTCTAGAATAGCCGCTTCTCGAGTAGGATGAACCTGTATAGAGAGCATTTCCTTTACATCCAAGACTTTCAAAAGAAATGATAAAGCAACTCCCTCCTCAGTAAGAGGACGGTTCGCCCCATTTCCATCAACCAGACTGGACATTCCCTGAGGGTGTGTTCCTATCCAATATTCAGCAAATGGCTTTTTAGCAGTGTTATCCATTCCCAATAATTGAGGGAGAAAAGAATCCCCTCCCCAATCATAGTTTTTTACAACTCCTTCCAGAAAATAAATAGCACTCATAGGATTTGGATCATATACTTGGTGTAAAGATAAAGGATGGCAAAACACATTAAATTAGGAATTGAGGGGGAGTGTATAGCTGCTGATTGGCTTCAAAAAATAGGTTACCAATTAATTGATCGAAACTGGCGTTATAGCCACCTTGAAATTGATATCGTTGCCATGCAAAAACAAACACTGCATTTTATAGAAGTCAAAACAAGATCCAGCAATGTCTTTGGTGGCCCAGAGTTAGGAGTAAACAGAGGAAAAATGAAGCGACTAAAGCGGGCTGCCCACTACTACTTAAATATTAATCCTGGCTATACATGGATACAATTTGACATCGTTGCCATCACATTTAAAGAGGAAGAACCTCCACTAATTGAGCTATTCGAAGATGTTTAAGCTTGAACCTCCCGCATCATCTTAGTTACTAACGCGTGTGTAGCTGGGCAACTTTCAACATTCTGATGATGGATATGGGCAAAATCAACAAACTTTTTCTGCAGATGTGGAAACCCGGCGCAATCAGCAGGACGAATAGCGTATATACTGCATTTATTGTCCTTTTTATTCAGAAACTGACAGGGCGTACTCTTATTGACCCAATCCTTATCTCCACCCCTCTCCTTTTGCAACCACTTTTTCTGAAACTCCGTAACAGTCATTCCAAAATGTTTTGAAATTCTTTTCAGATCACGGGGAGTATAGGTGGGTGTCATTGTCTTACAGCAGTTAGCACAGGTCAAGCAATCAACCTCTTTCCAAACCGCCTTCTCCCAAGCAGCAAGTCTGCTTTCGATTCCACGGGGCTTATTTTTTTCCAAACGTGTTAAATAGAGACGATAAGCACGGCGATCTCTTTTAGCACGAGACAAAAAAGACCGGAGAGAAAATTTCTTTACATTTTTCATAGTGCGCTAAGATAGTTATTCAAAGGGATTAAATTTGTCAAAACACTCCCCATGCGTACCCTGTTTATTTTAATCACTACTGCCATAATTACTGCAAGCCTCCAATCTTGCAGCTGGTTTTCCTCCGCTCCGCCTTCATTTTGCGACACCAGCTGTATCAATGAAAACATACGGTTTACGGGAACCCATGAAAACAACCCCTATGTAGAGATAAGCATAGCAAATTGTTTACCCGATACTTTAAGTTGGAGTTATGATCGGCTAGGCACCAAGAGAAAAATTGGTTTTGCTTACCTGATCGGAAGAACCGTAAAGATTAATAAATCTTTTGTCAAAGTACAATTCAAAGAAAATCAGTACGCTTGGATTCTGTTCAATGATTGTATCACAGGGCGCGGCTTTCAAATTAAACTGCCTTATGATAAAGAAACTCCCTTTAGCTTGAAAAGCAGCGGACTTAATCCGTTAGATCCAAAGTTTTCAATCGAGGACGGACTTATTGTCAACACAGACCGGGGCAATCTCTTTGTTGAGGACGCAATCGATGGTAAAAAAGCGATGATGACGTTTGGAGAAAAACTAGACATTGATTACGATGCTATTCACGATCACATAGACAGTGTAGCTGTTACCCGAAACAAGGTATGGGCTAGAATTCGAATAGGAAATGAATGGGTTATTAAAGAGAAAAAAATTATCCTGGAATAGCCCCCATGTGGCAGGTATACCAAAAGGGATTCAAAGCCTGGCTGCAATTAGAAAAATCACTTGCAGAAAATTCCATAGAAGCGTATCTGAGGGATCTGACACTTTTTTGTCGTTTCCTAGATAGCTCAAAGCTGGCCGACTCCCCCGCTGGAGTACAAACGGAACACTTACGAGTATTCTTGAAGTGGATTCATGAGCATGGATTTTCAGCGGGTTCACAAGCAAGAATTTTATCAGGCATAAAGTCATTCTATCGCTACTGTTTACTGGAGCAAATCTGTACAGAAGACCCTACCTCTTTATTGGAAGCACCCAAGAAAAAAAGAGTACTTCCGGACACACTAAGTTTTGAAGAGATTGAAAAGCTTATTTCACAACTAGATCTGAGCAAACCAGAAAGTACACGTAACAAGGCCATGCTGGAAACCCTTTACAGCTGCGGACTTCGTGTAAGTGAATTGGTCAATTTACAGATTTCCAAGCTTTACCTGGATCTTGGATTTATTCGAGTGCGCGGGAAGGGAGACAAAGAAAGACTAGTACCCATCGGAGATAGCGCATCACGGTACATTCAACTTTACAGACAAACCACTCGACAACAAATAACACCTCAGAAAGGTAAAGAAGACTTTCTTTTCCTTAACAAAAGAGGTGGATCAATCTCCCGCGTAATGGTTTTTTACATTATAAGAGACCTGGCTCGTTCTGCTGGGATTCAAAAAACTGTTTCTCCGCATACCTTCAGACATTCCTTTGCAACGCATTTGATTGAGGGCGGAGCCGATTTAAGGGCAGTACAAGAAATGCTGGGGCATTCCAGTATCACCACCACAGAGATTTACACCCATTTGGACCGTGATTTTTTAAGAAAGACCTTACTCGAATTCCATCCAGGCTTTATGGGAAATCGCTAAACAGCGCTTTCCCTTGATTATGCTATTTTTGTATTTCAAATAAGAAATTACTATGAAAAAATTTATGATGACAGTAGTTTTGATTGGAAGCCTGTTGACCATTCAAGCACAACTGCGTACTCCAGCTCCAAGCCCTTTGCAAACCATCAAGCAAGATTTTGGCCTGGGGAATATTGAAATCTCCTACTCTAGACCCGCTATGAAAGGACGTAAAATCTTTGGAGATCTGGTACCTTACGGTAATGTATGGAGAACCGGAGCTAATAGCGCTACCACGTTACAATTCAGCGACGAAGTAACCATTGGAGGTGTGAAGCTGGCTCCTGGCAAATACGGACTCCTCAGCATTCCTAACAAGGATAGCTGGACATTGATTATCTCCAAACAAACGGATGTGACCAGTCCTGCAGCCTATAAACAAGATATGGATGTGGTACGAGTAAACGCCCCTGTTACAAAAGCTAAAGGGCAAACAGAAAATTTCATGATCCAAGTTGATAATATTAAATCAACGCAATGCCAAATAGAACTAAGCTGGGATCAAACTAAAGTTGCATTCACAGTAGAAACTGATGTTGATACTCGGATTATGCAACAGATCACTACAGCTATGCAAGGCGAAAAGCCTCCTTATTTTAATGCTGCCATGTATTTAATGGATAACGGCAAAGATTTGAATCAGGCGCTTAGTTGGTTTGAAAAAGCCGCTGCTGCTACTCCTACAGCCTATTGGGTACAACACCAATTGGCTAATTGTCTTGCAAAACTTGGAAAAAAAGCCGAAGCAAAGGCCGCTGCACAAAAATCTAGAGAACTAGCTTTAGCTGCAAAGAATATGGATTATGTGAAATTGAATGATAAATTGTTGGCGGAGCTAAAGTAAAAAAACCCATCGATCGTAGAACCGCGTTGGCAACAGCGCGGTTTTTTTATTTTCTGATGTTTCTCCAAATCAATCTTGCGCCCTGCCCTGCTAATGCAAAGAACAATACTGCAAAAACACCCAATGGATTAAGCCAAAGAAATCCAAGCTTAATGAGGCCCGTCTTACTAAAATAAAAAACAAGGATGACCAACGCTTCCGCCAATACAGCTGCCCAAAAAACCAAGGTTCCATTTTTAATCATTGGGAGAAATAAGGCTACTGCAAATATCCCCAACACTACTCCATAAAAAAGTGAGCCCAAAACATTTACAGCCTCAATTAAGCTATTTCCTATGTTGTAGGTAAAGAGCGCAACAACAATGCAGAAAATTCCCCAGGCAAGCGTGTACCAGCGTGACCATCGGTATTCCGATTCGTCAGAAATTGATTGTTTGCTGAATCGTCGATGAAAATCAACCATGGTAGCAGCAGCTAGCGAATTAATGGCAGCCGCAATACTCCCCCAGGACGCCAGAAAAATAATGGCAATCAATAAACCCACTAACCCAGCAGGAAGATGATCTACTACAAAACGGAGGAAAATATAAT
>CAINBK010000260.1:0-12161 GCA_903846615.1 uncultured Bacteroidota bacterium | reverse complement strand
GTGCATCTCATGATCCTGTAAGATGGAGGCTTTTACAGGTTTGAATGTCCCAGCACCTACATGTAGAACTACATGAGCGGTAGGAATGTTGCGCTCTTCTAATTGTTGAAGCACTTTTGTTGTGAAATGTAGTCCTGCGGTGGGGGCTGCTACAGAGCCCTCCTTTTTTGCATATACAGTCTGATAACGACTCGAATCACTTACTGTTGCTTTTCTTTTGAGATAGGGCGGCAAAGGTGTTAGCCCAAATACATCCAAAATGGTAGCTAATGTTTCATTGGCAGGGAACCAGGAAAAATCAAGCACAAAGGAATCCTGCGCTTTTTCGCGTAGTTGTGCTTCTAGCCTGATGCCATTTTTTTCTTGTATTAATACAGTTCCTTTCTTCCATTTGGATGCACCCCCTACCATACAATGCAGTGAAACTTCCTTTGTAATACTTAATGCTTTGTGCATGTCTCCAATGGATTCTATCGGTTCCAAACAGAAAACTTCAATTTGACCGCCTGTTGGTTTTTCAAAAACAATTCGAGCAGGTATTACTTTAGTTTGATTAAATACAAGCCAGGCATCTGCCGGTAATTGTGCTGGGAGATCGTAAAAAAAATGATCGGAGATCACTTTGTTCTTGTACTGTAATAGTCGCGACTGGTCTCGCTCTTCAAGTGGGTAAACTGCTATTTTCTCTACGGGAAGCTCGTAGTCAAAATCTGCTATCTGCAGATTATGTGGTTTTGTGATCATACAACTAACTGTTGTGGGCCGTAAAGGTCGTAAAAAGACTTGTTTTTTGGGTCAGTCACTGGTTATCCACATCTATCCACAGGTAATTAACATCAAAAAATGGGTAGACATATTCCCACCTCATACAACCATTGCTGGGTATGGGTTTCGGCTAATTATAATGTGGGGATAAATATAGAATGCCAAAATTTGGAATCAAGGTGGGAAAAAGTGTTATTTTGTGTCAATAAGAGGAAAAAACTCTTCAAATCACTGATAATGACTGGTTTTCTAGGAGAATTTGAGGCTACACTGGACGCAAAGGGGCGTTTTCTGCTTCCTGCCGGCTTTAAAAGGCAGGTAGCTGAGGAAGAATTAAACCGCTTTGTCATTAACCGTGGTTTTGAAAAGTGTCTGGCTATTTATACCCTGAAGGAGTGGGAACCCCTGTTTGAAAAAATTAAGGGTTTGAATGAATTCAATCCGCAGCAGCGGGAATTCAGAAGAGCATTTTTAAATGGTGCCACGTTTGTGGAACCTGACACGGCAGGAAGAATTCTGCTTCCGCCAAATCTTAAGGCATATGCTGAACTGGAGAAAGACATTGTTATTGCATCTGCCGGCAACAAAATGGAAATCTGGGATAGTAATAAGTACAAAAAGTTCTTTGACTCCTTTTCTTCTGATGCTTTCAGTGATTTGGGAAGGGATGTTATGGGGGGTGGAAACTTGAATTGATCGAAAGCGGTGCAGTCAGCGTATCATATACCCGTTCTGCTCCGCGAAGTAATTGATGCACTCAACATTCGTCCGGATGGTGTCTATGTGGATTGTACGTTTGGGGGTGGTGGACATTCAAATGCCATTCTTGAAAAGTTAGGTCCTACTGGTCGGTTGATTGCTTTTGACCAGGATGAGGATGCCCGCAAGAATCTTCCCCATGATAATCGGTTATTGTTTGTGCCGGAGAATTTTCGACATGTGCAGCGTTTTCTTCGATTACACAAAATCCAGGAGGTGGATGGATTACTGGCTGATTTGGGTGTCAGTAGTCATCAACTTGATTGCGGTGAGCGGGGATTTTCCACCCGCTATGATGCAGCCTTGGACATGCGCATGGATCGTCGGGCCTCCCTTACAGCTTGGCAAATTGTAGAAACGTATAGTGAACAGGCCTTGCATAAACTCTTCGAGCAATTTGGCGAAGTGACCAATGCAAAAACACTGGCGCGTACAATTGTGCAGGTCAGACAATCACAATCCTTGCGAACTATTGAAGGGTTCAAACAATCCGTTCACGAAGCAGTTAAAGGAAATCCAAACAAATACTTTGCCCAGGTATTTCAGGCTTTGCGCATGGTAGTAAATGATGAGATGGGATCGCTCCGTGAGTTGTTGACGCAATTACCTGCCTTTATCAAACCGGGCGGACGTGTAGTAATCATCACCTTTCATTCAGGAGAAGATCGAGTTGTTAAACAATTTTTTAAAAGTGGTTCATTGGAGGAGCTGCCTGACAATCCATTTATCTCCGTTCCTGTTCAGCAACATTGGAAATGGGTATTTAAAAAGCCGTTAATGGCGAGTCAAGAGGAGCAACAGCAAAATCCACGATCTCGTAGTGCAAAACTGCGCGTTGCAGAAAAATGTTAAGCATAGTCACTAAAGCAACATGACAACAGAAAAAAAAATAGATACAAACAAGCAAGATTGGAAGCGCTGGCTGAATTATCATTCCATCGTACAGCAAGTTCCTTTTATGCTGTTTCTCGCATTTTTGGCTGTTTGTTATATCTATAATGGTCACCACGCCAATAAAACTATTCGAGATATCAATCGTTCAGAACGTGCCGTAAAGGAGTTAAGCTATGAGTATAAAACAATAAAGGGCGAACTGATAGCAAGTAGCAAGCAGAGTGAATTAATAAAGGCAGTCGAACCATTGGGCTTGAAAGAACTAGTAGCGTCTCCGGTTGTGTTGGTGGATAGTGGTCAAACTAAAGCAGAATAAACGAAGTGGAAGTAAAACGCGACATATTGTGGAGAGTCTATCTCTCATTTATCGGACTAGCATTGCTCGGGGTGCTAGTGATGGGAAGGGCTTTTTACATTCAACGTATTGAGGGTGCTTATTGGCGCAATATGAGTGACAGCCTTCATCAGCGCTTTGTAACACTTGATGCGCAGCGAGGCACTATTTATAGTGAAGATGGACAATTTCTCAGCACTTCAGTTCCCACCTTCGATATCTATCTGGATCTATGTGCAGATGGTTTACGCGAAAAAAAGGGAAAGAGATTTAGAGAAAATATTGATTCATTCACTATTGCTTTAGCTGGATTGTTTCAGGATAGAACTCCAGCTGCTTACAAAGAGGATATCGTAAAGGCTTGGGAAAGGAAGTCTAGATACTATCCGCTCAAGAAGAAATTAAGTTTTGCAGAGTATAAGTTATTCAGGGAATTACCCTTGGTTCGCCTGGGCCCCAACCGAAGTGGGGTAATTGTGGAGACAAGTAGTAAACGCTTGGTTCCTTTTGGTCTTTTAGCGGGACGGACTATTGGACTATCCAGAGAACATATTGCCAGCGACGGTAAAGTGAAAAAACAAAACGTAGGAATTGAAAAGAGTTTTGATACAGTGCTCAGTGGAAGAGAGGGGCAGAAGTTAGTTCGTTTTGTTGCTGGTGGTGCTGCCATTCCCATTGCAGGTTATGAAACAGAACCTGAGCATGGAAAAGATGTATATACTACTCTTGATTTACGCATGCAGGATATTACCGAAACGGCACTAATGCGGATGATGTTGCAAAGTGAATCCTTGTATGGTACGGCAATTGTGATGGAAACTGCAACAGGTAAAATCAAAGCTATTGCCAATTTAGGCCGTCGGCCTGATGGAAGCTATTGGGAAGATGATAACTATGCTTTGCGAACCACGGAACCCGGATCAACTATCAAATTAGCCACTTTGCTGGCTGTATTAGAGAAAGGAACAAGTAAAATTTCAGATCAAGTCGAAATTGGTAGTGCAGGAAAAGGGATGGTGGGTCCCAAACTTGTTTATGATGCTGAGCGCTCTCCCAAACCATTTTTAAGTGTGCAGGAATGTTTTTCGCATAGCTCAAATATTGGAATGAGCAAGTTGGCGTTGAAGGCATTTGGAAAGAAACCAACAGAGTTAAAAGATTATTTACACCGCTTTCAGATGGATACGCGCTCTCCCATTGACTTAAACAATGTGCCCCGTCCACGCATGGCGCCACTAAATGAAAAAGGAAGTTCATTGGGGAATATGTTGTGGATGAGTTTTGGTTATGCACTGCAAGTGAGTCCCCTTCATACCCTCACATTGTATAATGCAGTAGCCAATGAAGGGAAAATGATGAAGCCTTATTTGGTAAGCCGTATCCAACAAGGAGGAATCATATTTAGAGAATATACGCCTGCTGTATTAGAAAATCAACTTTGTCGTCCTGATGTGATTGCTGCAGCCAGAGCTTCTATGGAGTCTGTGGTTACCGAGGGAACTGCAAGACGTGCTTTTGAGGGTATGCCTTTTGCCGTTGCTGGTAAAACTGGTACGGCCTTAGTTGCAGATGGTCCAATTAAGTATAGCGATCGAGTTTATCAAGCCTCTTTTGTTGGTTATTTCCCTGCAGAACGTCCTCAATACACTTGTATCGTAGTTGTTCGTACTAAACCTTTTGCTGCTTCTCACTTTGGGGGCACTGTTGCTGCGCCTGTATTTCGTGAAATTGCTTTAAAAACCTATGCGCTTTACGTAGAACGCAAGGATGCTTCTGCGTTTGTTGCAAAGCGGGATAGTTCCGTGTATTACTATGCAGGGTATGCACCTGATATTCAAAAAATTTATCGTGCGCTTTCAATGGGATATGCTGATTCTATGCAACAGCAAGATTGGGGAAGGGCCTATGCAGAGAATGGAAAGTCTGTATTAAAAGCACAACCGATACGGAGTAAGGTGATGCCAAATGTGAAAGGCATGGCCTTGAGAGACGCTCTGTTTTTACTGGAGAATATGGGAGTGCGTGTAGCAGTTAAAGGAAAAGGAAGAATTATAACACAGTCAATACCACCAGGGACCGCATTAGACAGGCCTTTGCAGGTAGTGCTGGAGTTAAGTTGAAAGAAAAATTGAAATGAAGCTGAGTGAATTGTTGCAGGGAATCGGCACTATAACAGTGCAAGGATCGGTGGATTTAACTATCCAGTCGATTACTACCGATTCGCGGCAAGTGAAAGAGGGGACATTGTTCATTGCAGTGCGAGGAACACGGCAAGATGGACATACGTTCATTGAAAAAGCAGTACAGGCGGGTGCAACAGCAATACTGTGTGAAGAGAAACCCACTCATGTAGCCAAGGTGGCTTGGGTGCAGGTTGAAAACACCACAGTGCTTGCTGGAAAGTTAGCCGCCCGTTTTTTCGGAGATCCCAGCTCTCTCATGAAAGTGATAGGAGTAACGGGTACCAATGGAAAAACAACGATAGCAACCTTGCTATACAAGCTCTTTACAAGTCGGGGATATACCTGTGGTTTGATCAGCACAGTTGAGAATAGGATTGGTGAAATTAGTAGGCCTTCTACGCACACCACTCCTGATCCAATTGCCTTGCAGTCATTGCTAAGTCAAATGAAACAAGCGGGGTGTACACATGTATTCATGGAAGTTAGCTCTCATGCCATTCATCAGCAGCGTATTGCTGGTTTGGAGTTTGCAGGAGGTGTGTTTAGCAATATTACCCATGATCATTTGGATTATCACCAGACGTTTGAGGCCTACCTGGAAGTCAAGAAGTCTTTTTTTGATCAGCTAGGGGCTCATGCGTTTGCAGTGAGTAACGCAGATGATAAGCGGGGTAAAGTGATGCTTCAAAATACAGCAGCCAGGAAAATCTATTATGCGCTCAAAACAATGGCCGACCACAAGGGCAAGATACTGGAGAATACATTAACCGGTTTGCAATTGGATATAGATGATGTTCAAGTGCATTTTCGGTTAATCGGCAGTTTCAATGCCTATAATCTGTTGGCCGTTTATGCTGCAGCACGTGCACTTGGCTTGGACAAAACAACTGCATTAACTGCGCTGAGTGAATTGACGGGTGCGCCAGGGCGGTTTGAGTGTATTGTTTCGCCTCATGAAAATGTAATGGTGATTGTAGATTATGCTCATACACCGGACGCCTTACTGAATGTATTAAGTACAATCAAGCAATTCAGAAAACCGAGTCAGCAAATCACTACCGTTACGGGTTGCGGAGGAGATCGAGATAAAACCAAGCGTCCATTAATGGCAGCGGTAGTATGTGCGCACAGTGATCGTGTGATTTTCACAAGCGATAATCCACGCAGTGAGGATCCTGCCGCCATTCTGTTGGATATGGAGCAGGGAATTCCTGCAGCAGATCGAAAAAAGTATATCCCCATTTTGAATAGGGAAGAAGCGATCAAAACTGCTTTGGTTTTATCTCAAGCCCAGGATATTATTCTGGTTGCGGGAAAAGGGCATGAGACTTATCAAGAGGTAAAGGGGATCAGAGAACATTTTGATGATCGGGAAACTGTTCGAAACTGGATTAATAAACTGAGTAAATAAAAGAAGCAAAAAATGCTCTACCATTTGTTTGATTGGTTGAATGAAGAAGGAATACGGTTTCCCGGTAGTCGTGTCTTCGACTTCATTACTTTTCGAACCGCACTAGCCATCTTGCTTTCCCTTTTTATTACACTTGTCTATGGAAAGAAGTTGATCCTTTTTTTACAGAAACACCAAATTGGAGAAAGTATTCGCGAGGAAGGATTAGCGGGTCAAGCTAGTAAGAAGGGTACTCCCACGATGGGGGGTATTATTATCATTCTGGCTATTTTAATCCCCACACTTCTTTTAGCTGATTTAACCAAAGTGTATGTGCAGTTAATGATTGTCAGTACAATCTGGATGGGTATTATAGGATTTATTGACGATTATTTAAAACTGCGAAGTAAGCGTCTTGCACTGGAAAAGGGAGAAGATTATAAAAAGTCGAATGCGGATGGTTTAGCAGGATGGTTTAAGATTCTTGGTCAAGTTGGTTTAGGATTAACAGTAGGGGCTACTCTGTATTTTAATACGGAAACCGTTATATGGAGAGAGTATCGCGGTAAAAATCCAGCGGCGGATTCCACTGTATTTGCAAAGACATTTAATGGAAAGACACATTATTATGTTGAAACAAAAACTCCAATTACTACCATTCCTTTTGTAAAGAATCATGAGTTTAATTATGCTAAACTCTTGCCTGCTTCCTGGAGAGCGTATACCTGGTTACTCTATATTTTGATTGTAATTTTTATAATCACTGCTGTTTCCAATGGCGCCAACTTAACGGATGGATTAGATGGTCTTGCAACCGGTACTGCTGCACTTATTGGTGTCTTGCTGGGAATCTTTGCTTATGCCAGTGGCAACCTGGTATTTGCCGATTACCTGAACATCATGTATATCCCGAACCTTGGTGAGCTTTCGGTCTATATCGCTGCCATGATTGGGGCTTGTGTTGGGTTTTTATGGTACAATTCATTTCCTGCACAATTGTTTATGGGAGACACGGGAAGCTTGATGCTAGGGGGAGTTATTGCATCTCTATCAATTATTGTTCACAAGGAGCTATTGATTCCAATTTTTTGTGGCGTATTTCTGGTGGAGTCATTGAGTGTTATTCTACAGGTAGGTTATTTCAAGTATACCAAACGCAAATACGGTGAAGGGAAACGCATTTTTCTTAAAGCGCCGCTACATCACCATTATCAGGTGCAGGGTTTTCATGAAGTGAAAATTGTAACTCGATTTTGGATTGTCACTGTATTACTGGTGGTATTGAGTATAGTAACATTAAAGTTGCGATGAAACTGGTCATAGTAGGTGGAGGAGAAAGTGGGGTCGGAGCGGCCTTGTTGGCAAAGAGAAAGGGGTATGACGTGTTTTTGTCGGACGGAAGTTCTTTGAAGGAAAACTATCGTAAGGAACTCAAGGAAGCGGAAATTCCTTTTGAAGAGGGAGCGCATACGCTGGATAGAATTTTAACTGCGGATGAAGTAGTTAAAAGTCCTGGTATACCAGAGAAAGCAGCGGTGATGAAAGCAATCCGTGCAAAAGGAATTCCTGTGATCAGTGAAGTGGAGCTTGCCTATCGGCATAAAGGGGAGAGTCACATTGTGGCTATCACCGGTAGCAATGGAAAAACGACAACTACTTCATTGGTCTACCAATTGTGTAAGCAAGGCGGTCTTGATGTGGCATTGGTAGGGAACATTGGTTACTCTTTTGCCAGACAAGTTGCTGTAGACCCGCGTCCGCTCTATGTGTTGGAGGTAAGTAGCTTTCAGTTGGATGATGTACAAACATTCAGACCCAACATTGCCATACTGACCAATATCACGGAAGATCACCTAGATCGTTACGAATATGTTTTTCTCAATTATATAAAAAGCAAGTTTCGGATAACAAGCAATCAAAAGCCCGAGGATTATTTTATCTATTGTGCAGATGATGCGGTTACCGAGCAGTATATTAAAAATTTTTCAATTCAATCAACACAACTGCCCATTAGCATGAAAAGAGAAGTACCAAACGGAGGGTTTATTAAGGATGGAGACATGTACGTGCGTACAGGTAATGAAGTGATGTCAATGAGTGTCTTTGATTTTGCACTGAAGGGCAAGCATAATCAGTACAATACGATGGCAGCATGTGTAGCGGCCGCTACATTAACTATTCGAAAAGACAAGATCCGTGATGCCGTTCAAAATTTTGAGCAACTCGAGCATCGAATGGAGTATGTGGCAACAGTGCGTGGTGTTGAATTTATCAATGATAGCAAAGCCACTAATATTAATTCAACTTGGTATGCATTGGAGAGTATGACCCGCCCTACTGTTTTGATTTTAGGAGGAGTTGATAAAGGGAATGATTATTCCTTATTACTAGAAGGGGTAAAGGAAAAAGTCAAAGCTATTATTTGTCTGGGTATGGACACCCAAAAGATTCATGAGGCATTTGAAGGTATTGTGCCTACTGTAGTAAATACACAGGATGCTGCAGAGGCAGTACAGCTGGCATTTCGGTTGGCTACAAAAGGAGATACGGTCTTGTTGAGTCCTGCGTGTGCCAGTTTTGATTTGTTCAAAAATTATGAGGATCGTGGTCAACAATTTAAAAATGCTGTACGCGATTTATAAGAATGGAAACGACTAAAGACATACGATTTGGCGAATTAAGAAACAGTTTCACAACCGACCGTTTATTACAAAAAACGCGGGGAGATAAAGTGATCTGGGCGCTGGTTGTTGTACTAACACTGGTTTCTCTTTTGGCCGTTTATAGTGCAACGGGATCACTAGCCTATAAATTTTACAAAGGGAATACGGAGGTGTATCTGTTCAAGCAAGTTGCTTTTATTCTGGGCGGTTTACTTGTTATTTATTTTGCGCACCTGGTCAATTATACATTTTATTCAAAGGCAGCTCGAATTGTATTTCTACTCTCCATCCCGCTCTTAATCTATACTTTATTTTTTGGCGTGAAGATGAATGAGGGAAGTCGGTGGATTCGATTGCCGTTGATCAACATGACGGTGCAAACATCTGATTTTGCCAAACTAGCACTTTTCATGTATCTGGCTCGTCTGTTGAGTAAGCGACAGGAAATGATCAAGGATTTTCGGCAAGGCTATCTCATGGTAATTTGGCCCGTTGCAGTAATCTGTTTATTAATTGCACCTGCTAATTTATCAACGGCCTTATTATTAGGAGCTAGTTGTTTGTTACTATTATTTATTGGAAGAGCTAATACAAAGCATCTCTTGTTGACCATTGGTTTGGCAATGATACCCATCCTGATGCTGATTGGAGCGGCTGTCTATCAACATCAGCAGAGTGAGCCGGAGGAGATTGTGACACCAGTTAAAAAAGAGGAAGGTGCTTTAACCCGAAGAGTGGATACCTGGATTAACCGTGTAGAGAGTTTTATATATGGAAGTGATGATATTAATACAGACGCTTACCAGGTCAACCAGGCAAAAATTGCAGTTTCCAAGGGGGGCTTATTGGGGGTAGGGCCAGGAAATAGTACCACAAGAGATTTTTTGCCACAAGCTTATAATGACTTTATATATGCAATTATCATTGAAGAGTATGGTTTAGTAGGTGGGGCATTTATGGTATTTATTTATTTAGTGTTTTTATACCGTTGTATTCGCATTTTCAAGCGATGTCCTTTTGCATTTGGAGCTTTTTTGGCACTTGGTTTAAGTTTTACATTGGTTATTCAAGCGCTTGCTAATATGGCAGTAACGGTCAATCTTTTCCCCGTTACTGGTGTAACACTTCCATTGGTGAGTATGGGGGGTAGTAGTTTCATTTTTACCTGTTTGGCAATTGGCATCATATTAAGTGTAGCACGAAATGTGGAACAATTAGAAGGAAAAAATAAAGAGGAGCAAACTAATATGGCTGTGGCATGAGTAGAAGAATGATCATAGCAGGAGGAGGAACCGGGGGACATATTTTCCCGGCATTGGCTATTGCTGGTGCCTTAAATCGTGCGGATGAAACACTCGAGTTGCTCTTTGTGGGGGCCAAAGGAAGAATGGAAATGGAAAAAGTTCCGCAGGCAGGGTATACTATTGTAGGATTAGATATAGCAGGTTTTAACAGAAGTTCCTTGATAAAAAATATTGGACTGCCTTGGAAATTATTGAAGAGTTTCTGGCAAGTCCGGCAAGTGTTTAAGCAATTTCGTCCGCATGCTGTTTTAGGAGTAGGAGGGTACTCCAGTTTTCCGGTGGTGCGTTATGCGCAGGCCCTTGGTATTCCTAATTTTTTACATGAGGCTAACTCTTATGCTGGTCGATCTAATCAGCTTTTGGCAAAAAAAGCTACTCAAGTTTTTGCTGGTGTAAAAGGCTTAGAGAAATTTTTCCCTTCAGCCAATTTGTGTTTTACCGGTAATCCAGTTCGTACTTCCATCGTTCATGCTTCAGTAACTGCAGAAGCCGGTCGTTCACATTTTGGATTGAATCCTCTTGGTACAACCTTGTTGATTATGGGAGGAAGCTTAGGTGCACGTTCAATCAATAAGGCAGTTGAATCGGGAATTAGTCAATTAGTGGAGGCGGGAATTCAAGTCATATGGCAAACTGGAAAGAATGAAGAAGGACGTTTGTTGCAATTGATGCAGCGCTATAAGGGGGTTTGGATTGGACCTTTTATCCAACAAATGGAGTTTGCATATGCCGCTGCTGATTTAGTAGTAGCCAGATCAGGGGCACTAACTGTTGCAGAGCTAGCTGTTGTTGCAAAGCCCGTGGTCTTTGTTCCTTTTCCATTGGCTGCAGAAGATCATCAAACTGCAAATGCAAAGCAATTGGTTAACCAACAAGCTGCTTTATTGGTACCTGATTCTGAGGCACAACAAAAATTAATACCAGTTGTGCTTGACTTAATTAAGGATTCAGCTCAGTTGCAGCGTATGCACGAGCAATTGAAACCACTTGGAATAAAAGATGCAGATCAACGGGTTGCCACAGAAATTTTGAAATGGATAAACGCATGAAAAAGCCGCTACTTGATACCAGTTTATTGGCCGTCCCTTTTAAAGGTGCAGCCGGTATCAAAGAGGTGTGCTTTATTGGTATTGGAGGAATTGGGATGAGTGCATTAGCCCGCTTTTTCCTGGAGCAGGGAGTTACGATTACCGGCTATGATAAAACGCGCACTATGCTCACGGCTCAATTAGAAGAAGCTGGAATGCAAATCCATTACAAGGATAGTTTGGAATACTTGTCTCGTAGTGCAGACATCGTTGTATATACACCCGCCATTCCAGCGGATCATCTGGAACTAAATTGGTATAGAGATAACGGATATACAGTTTACAAGCGAAGTGATTTACTTCAACGAATTACCGAGGGCTCTTTCAATATCTGTATAGCAGGTACGCATGGCAAAACAACAACCAGTACTCTAGTGGCACATATTCTTCGCTACAGCGGTATAGGCTGTAATGCTTTCTTGGGCGGCATAGCCAGTAATTATGGTACTAATTATTGGAGCAGTACAACTAATTGTTGTGTGGTGGAAGCAGACGAATATGATAGAAGTTTTTTAAAGTTGCATCCGTCCATTGCCGTGATAACCTCCATGGACGCAGATCATTTGGATATTTATAAAACTGCTGAGGCATTTGAAGATGCATTTGTAAGTTTTTCTGAAAAAGTAAAACCAGGTGGTCTCTTACTTGCAAAAAAAGGACTAGCACGTGAAGCTAGTTTTGATATTTCTACATTAGTCACCTATAGTTTACATGGAAACGGTGCTAATATTTATGCAAAAGATATAAAGGTTGTAGATGGCGCGTACCATTTTACAGTGGT
>CAINBK010000259.1:0-1875 GCA_903846615.1 uncultured Bacteroidota bacterium | reverse complement strand
GTAAGAACCAGAGCAACAAAAACACCTAAGAGGACTAACAACATTTTCTTTCCTTCGCTTTTCTATCAATCTATGAATATAGTATAACAGGACTAGCCATAATGTCAAGCAAAAAATACCACAAGTTGTTTTTTTACGACTAATACGAATGTATCAAAAAACTGCGCTTCTCTAATATACATTAAGCCACCCACTCAGATATAGGCGTAAGTCCCATGTAACACTAATGTATTAAGCGTATTTACTTACACGGTTCATTTATTAAGAAATTATGGAGATAACTCGGGCTGGAAAACGAATACTTCCTTCGTAGTCCAGTTGGTCTTTTTCAAATTCCGTCATGTAGTCATTAGGTACTACTTCCCAGCCAGCGATTTGTGACCGATAAAACGGATTATCGCACTCAATTTGGTCACGGACCAGCATGATGGTTGTAGCCTCATCGCCGTCAAAATCATACACAAAGTAATCCGAACCGCCCTTTGCTTTCCAGTAAGGATCATTCTCCGAGCCGTAATTCTCGTAATTCTGAGTGAAAATGTACAATTTAGACATGGAGAACCTCAATCAAAAATAATATCAACAATTTTACCGTCACGGACATAATAGTAACAACTAACATTTCCGTAGGTGACGCCAATGCATCCATTCGCTGGATACCAACTGTACTGGGTGATACCCTTGGATTTCAAGTCACTAGCCACGACCTGGCTAGGGATATCTTTATATCCTCTAAAGGCTTCACACATAGAAGCACTCATGGCGGGAAGCCGCATCAACAGCAACATAAACGCACTCACGCACTTCGGTGTCGGTAGCTTCACCAAACATGTCCCGGTTGCTCTCAGCGAGGTCACACAGGTTTTTGTAGACAACTAGCCAAGGGCTTTTAACCGCTTTATGGTACAACACGATACCATGAACAGCGAGGTTTCCTTCTGGTGAGAACATTCCGTAATTCATCTTTTTCCTCTTTTCTATCAATCTATGGGTATAGTATAACACAATAGGCAATATTGTCAATATACAACGAAAGTTCTCAGTTTTCCTAATCAAGTATTCGACCAAAGTCTCCCACTACTAACTACTGCTTCCCAAATTCTCGTCCATTGGCACCCGTGGTAAGGCTTGCAACGCTCATCGGTCGCACCTTCTAGGGTGCGTGATCCTTGGGAAAGGACTGCCAGGCCTTGTCCTGCCTAGCATCAGGTTTATCTTACTGTACGCTCAGCCGTTTACGTGCGGCTCCAGCAAATGCACTCAGATTACCACACTTATCTTCCCAGCGCAAAAGGGTGCGGCAAGTGTAGCCAATGTTTAGCTTGCTATAGCAAACGGCTTCCTGATTCAATTCACCATTAGTAAAAACTCGGCAGTGGTATCTACCGTTGATATTCCTAACTGTGACTTCGTGGTCTACTTCACCCAAGAGCAACCGCTGGATACGGAGCACTTGCTTGTATCGTTCCATGTTGCTCCCCTTTTCAATACGACTGGTGCGAATGGCCCAGCCGATACACTACTTCACCTTCGGAAAGACCGCCTTCGGCGTCATCCATGGTGTATGCTTCCGGCAGACACACTTCGGCCAACTCGTTGTAACAGTAATAACCAGAATGGGTCATCACCAGTTTTGCATCAGGCGGCAATGCGGACAGTGCGGCCATCATATCTGCAACGGTTACAAAATCTCTAAAAACAAAATCATTCACAATAAACTCCTTTAACGCATTCTAAGCGCCATCAATTTTTTTTCCATCACTTCAATCCGAGCCGCTTTTTTCGCTTCACGGGTTGCTAACTTTTGAGCCTTAGCACTCTGACGGAGTACCTTAGCAAAGGCTTTTCCTTTACGACCTGAAATTTCAAGTCTTG
>CAINBK010000258.1:0-26311 GCA_903846615.1 uncultured Bacteroidota bacterium | reverse complement strand
TGACATAAATGTTATTGCAAAAAGCGCAGGCGGACAAACTGTATCACTCAGAAGAACCATTACGGTTGCTGTAGCACGTTCTTTGATTTGGGCGGATGAGTTTGATGCACCTGGTGCACCTGACCCTGCTAAATGGGGATATGATAGTGGTGCCGGTGGTTGGGGAAACGCCGAGTTACAGTATTATACTAATCGGCTAGAGAATGCCAGTATTTCTAATGGCACATTGAAAATTTCAGCCATTAGGGAAAGTTTTTCTGGGAGTCCGTTTACTTCAGCAAGATTAATATCTCGTAATAAATTTTCATTCAAATACGGCCGTGTAGATGTACGTGCCAAATTACCGATAGGTGCGGGTACCTGGCCTGCTATCTGGATGCTTGGAAATAATTTTGGAACAGTGGGTTGGCCGGCTTGTGGCGAAATTGATATCATGGAGCATCGAGGGAATGATCCGAACCGAATTCATGGTACGGTACATTACACAGGAAATTCAGGGGGTGGGGGTATTGGTGGTACTGTACTCAGTTCAAATGTATCTACTTCATTCAAAGTGTATAGTGTCGAATGGACAGATCAGTATATCAAGTTTTTGATTGATGATGCAGTCTTTTTCACTTTTGCTAATTCAGCAACACTGCCCTTTAATCAGCCTTTCTTTTTGCTGCTTAATATAGCCATGGGAGGAAATTTTGGTGGAGCAATCGATCCTGCCTTTACGAGTAGTGCTATGGAAATTGATTATGTAAGAGTTTATAATTGATAAGATCATGCTTAGGAAGAATATATGGTTGGGGTGCTATTTGTTGCTTTTACTGGGAGTAGTACCTTCCTTTGCGCAAGGCCCGAATGCTAAACGCAAGCTGGTATGGTCTGACGAATTCTCTTATAAAGGATTACCTGATTCTACTCGTTGGAGCTATGATAAAGGCAGAGGTTGTCCGGTGAATTGTGGATGGGGAAATCAAGAAGCACAATTTTATACTTGGAATAGAGAGAAAAATGCAAGAGTACAGGATGGTCATCTGGTACTTGAGGCACACCATGAAAAATGGGAAGATGCTGCCTATACGTCAACACGTTTAGTAAGTAAGAATAAAGGGGATTGGAAGTATGGACGAATTGAAGTTCGTGCGCAATTGCCTAAGGGTACAGGAATATGGCCTGCTATTTGGATGTTGCCAACCGATAACCAATATGGTATATGGCCCAAAAGTGGAGAGATTGATATCATGGAGTTCGTAGGGTATCATCCTGATTCTGTTTTTGGTACCGTGCATACAGAGGCGTACAATGGAATGCGTGGAACGCAAAAGGTGAAAGGGATATCAGTTAATTCGCTTTCAACTGCCTTCCATACTTATGCTATTGAATGGAATGAAAAATCTATTTCCTTTTTTGTAGATAATCAGCGGATTAATTATTTCGAGAATGATGGGAAAGGGTCTGCGACTTGGCCATATGATCAGCGCTTTCATCTGATTCTCAACATTGCTGTTGGCGGAGGCTGGGGAGGAAAGTATGGGATTGATGATTCTATTTTCCCGCAGCAACTATTAATTGATTATGTGCGTGTGTATCAATAAATCTTTAGTATGAATTTTTTTCGTCTGTTGCTGTTGGTACTGACAGTATCTCCTTATATAATCTTTGCACAATCCTCAGTATTGGATAAAAGAGTTGATTCTGTTCTAAGGTTGATGACTTTGGAGGAAAAAGTTGGACAGCTCCACCAGCTGAGTAGTGATTTTGTAGCCACAGGTCCCATCACAAAAGATGGGGACAAGCAGGATCGTGTGCGTCAGGGTAAGGTTGGTTCTTATTTGAATGTAACTGGTGCAGCTCGTACGCGTTCATTACAAGAAATTGCTATGCAGTCTCGTTTGCGGATTCCCTTGTTGTTTGCACAGGATGTGATTCATGGCTATCGTACTATTTTCCCAATTCCCTTGGCAGAAGCAGCTAGTTGGGATATTGCTGCTATGGAGCAAACCGCAAGAGTGGCCGCTATTGAAGCAGCAGCTTCCGGTATTCACTGGACCTTTGCACCGATGGTTGATATTGCACGTGATCCTCGTTGGGGGCGTGTGATGGAAGGAGCGGGTGAAGATAGTTATCTCGGTAGTCGTATTGCTGCAGCTCGCGTAAAGGGATTTCAAGGAAAAGGAATTGGAAGCATTGATGCAGTAATGGCTTGTGCTAAACATTTTGCTGCTTACGGTGCTGCAGAAGGGGGCCGTGATTACAATACGGTGGACATGAGTCTTAGAAAACTCTATGAAGTTTACCTTCCTCCATTTAAGGCTGCAAAGGAAGCTGGGGTATCTTCTTTTATGAATTCATTTAACGATCTCAATGGAGTGCCTGCCACCGGGAGTTCTTTTTTACAGCGCAAACTGTTAAAAGGCGATTGGGCTTTCAAGGGAATTGTGGTCAGTGATTGGGGTAGTATTGGAGAAATGGTTAACCACGGTTATGCAACGGATTTAAAAGATGCAGCATTAATTGCTATGCGTGCGGGCTCCGATATAGATATGGAAAGCAGGGCGTATAGCGCTCATTTATCCCAGTTGATAAAGGAAAAAAAGATTGACACCGCTCTCATTAATGATGCGGTCAAACGGGTGCTCTATAAAAAATTTGAACTGGGTCTATTCGATGATCCCTATCGTTTTTCTGACGAAAAAAGAGAACAGGCAGTTTGGAATAATACTACTCATTTACAAGTAGCACGAGAGATGGCTCGTAAGAGCATTGTGTTGTTGAAAAATGAAGTTATACCTGCAGTCAATAAGCCGCTGTTGCCATTGAATAAAGGAGACAACAAAAAGATTGCATTAGTTGGCCCCTTAGTAAAAGCAATAGGAGATAATAATGGATTTTGGAGTTACAGTTGGCCGGATGATTCTTCAAGAGTGGTATCACTCTGGCAAGGAGTAACCAATAAATTGGCGGGTGCTACTTCACTGACTTATGCAAAGGGTTGTGATATTTCGGGGGCAGATACAACAGGTTTTGCTTCCGCTCGACAAACTGCTACCGCTGCCGACCTAATAATAGTAAGCGTAGGAGAATCAGCTACGATGTCTGGTGAAGCTAAGAGCAGAAGTCAATTGCAATTGCCGGGTGTGCAAGAGCAGTTAGTTAAAGAGATGGTTGCAACTGGTAAACCAGTTGTTGTTTTGATAAGTGCGGGTCGTCCTTTAGTTTTTAATTGGATTGCAGATAATGTACCTGCCATTGTATACACCTGGTGGTTGGGTACCCAGGCAGGAAATGCTATTGCCGATGTACTGTTTGGAGATTATAACCCCTCTGGCAAACTGCCTATTACATTTCCTCGTAACGAAGGCCAGATTCCTATTTATTATAATTATCTCAGTACAGGTCGTCCATTTAAATCAGATACAGACAACACCTACGTTACTGCCTATACGGATCTGCCCAATAGCCCGCGTTATGTTTTTGGTTATGGACTTAGTTATACTAGTTTCCAGTATAGTGCTGTGCAATTAAATACTAATACGCTTTCAAAGGATCAAAAGTTGCAAGCAAAAATTACTGTTACCAACACAGGGAAGTATGCGGGTGAGGAAGTGGTACAACTTTATATTCAGGACGTGGTGGCATCCATTGTAAGACCTGTGCGTGAATTAAAAGCTTTTGAAAAAGTTCTTCTAAAATCTGGAGAATCTCGTGAGATCACTTTTACGCTTGATGCACGTGATCTTTCTTTTTATAATGATAACCTGGAATTGGTCGCAGAGCCGGGAACGTTCCACCTCTATATTGGAGGGAATAGCCAGGCCACGCAAAAAGCTAGTTTTACTCTTCTTTAATCTCTTCAAAATCCAGGTAGTCCTCTTTTCGGGACTTTGTAGTGTTATCACTTTTGGAACTGGTAAATGAAGAACCGGAAGGTTGCTCCGCTGGACCATTTGAAAACCCTCCTTGTTGACGAACCTGTTGTTCCATCTGTTCTTTCATCTGACGGAAGCCCTTCCGAAGGGTTCTACCGGCAAGAAAAAGGGGTACTACCAGCCTGAAAATGAACTGAAAAGCAAAATAGGCCAAAAAGAAGTAAAGAATGTATTTCATGGAAAGGCAAAGATAGGAAGGCGGTTCCCCTATTGTTTTTTGGTCAAAACGGGGGGATTGCTTAAATTTGCAACCTGAAGATGATGGAAGGGAACGAATTCGTTCCCTTCTTCTTTTTACCTATATGGAGAAAAGCGCCCTGATAAGTACTTTGACAGAGAAGGTTAACCGCCTGATTGAGGCGGAAAAAGACCTTTTTTTGGTGGAGATTCGAATTAAACCCACTAATAATATTAAAGTGTATATCGATGGTGATCAAGGAGTTAGCGTAGATAAGTTGGTTTCCTACAACCGAAAATTCTATCGCCAATTGGAGGAAGAGGCCCTATTTCCAGATGGGGATTTTTCACTGGAACTTTCTTCACCGGGGTTGGATGAACCCTTGAAGCTTCACCGGCAATATGTTAAAAATGTAGGCCGGCCTGTAGAAGTGGTTCTGGAGGATGGTATAAAAGAGGAGGGGGATTTGAAGGCGGTTCACGAAACGGAGTTAGAGCTGGAGGTAACAAAAGGAAAGGGGAAAAAGGCAGTTGTTAGCTTGCTGACAATTCCTCTATCAACTATAAAAACAACAAAAGTTCAAATCAAATTTTAAAAACGAAACGGTTCAAAAATTTGCAGTATGGCCAGTATTAATCTAATCGATGCGTTCCAGGATTTTAAAGATGCGGAAAACATCGATCGTCCTACCATGATGAAGGTGGTAGAAGACGTTTTCAAAACATTGTTGCGCAAAAAATTCGGAAGTGACGAAAACTTCGACGTAATCGTAAACGCAGAAAAAGGTGACTTGGAAATTATCCGTCGCCGGATGATTGTTGAAGATGGTGAAGTGGAAGATCCCTTAGCCCAAATCGCATATTCCGACGCTGTAAAAATCGAGCCTGACTTTGAAGTAGGTGAGGAATTGTACCAGGAAATTGACCTTCTTGATTTTGGTCGTCGTGCCATTCTTGCTGCTAAACAAACCTTAGCTAGCCGTATTGGTGACATCAAGAAAAATGCATTAGCAAAAAAATACGGAGACCGTGTTGGGGACATCGTTAGTGCGGAAGTATACCAGGTTTGGAAAAAAGAAATTTTACTGTTGGATGAAGAAGGCAATGAGTTGATCCTTCCCAAGAGTGAACAAATCCCACAAGATTATTTCAAAAAAGGAGAATCTATCCGTGCTGTGATCAGAAGGGTTGATGTAAAAAATAACAATCCCGTCATTATTCTTTCACGTACTGCTCCGGAATTTTTAGCGAAGTTGCTGGAAATTGAAGTACCTGAAATTTTTGATGGCTTGATTGTCATTAAAAAAATTGTTCGCGATCCAGGAGAACGTGCCAAAGTAGCAGTAGAGTCCTACGATGATCGTATTGATCCAGTAGGTGCTTGCGTGGGAATGAAAGGTAGCCGTATTCATGGTATCGTACGCGAATTAAAAAATGAAAATATTGATGTGATTAACTTCACTACTAATATTCAATTGCTAATCCAGCGCTCCTTAACTCCTGCTCGAATTACCAGTATGGAGTTGGATACCGAAAATAAACATGCGAATGTTTACCTAGCACCTGATCAGGTGTCGTTGGCAATTGGACGTCGTGGTGTCAATATTAAATTGGCAACTGAGTTGACAGGTTACGAATTGGATGTGTACAGAGATAACCTGGGCGAAGAAGAAGAAGAGTTCGATATCGATCTGGAAGAATTTACAGATGAGATTGATGAGTGGGTGATTGACGAATTGAAGCGTGTGGGTTGTGATACGGCTCGCAGTGTGCTCAAGTTGTCTGCAGATGAGTTAGAGCGTCGTACGGATCTGGAGAAAGAAACCATTGACGAAGTTCGTCGGGTACTTCAGACCGAGTTTGAAAATGAATAAATAGTTTTTTTAAAACAACTGAATGGCAGAATTAAAACTTCCTCGATTACTGGCGGCGGCCAAAGAGTTCAACATTGGACAAGACACCCTTATTGAGTTTTTGGTAGGGAAAGGTTTTGCCAAGGACGATCTAAAGCCAACCTCCAAATTATCGGAGGATATGTACCGTTCGCTCCAGCAGGAATTTCAGAGCGACAAGGCCGCTAAAATGAAGAGCGACCAGCTGGAACTTCCCAAAACGGCGCAGGGAGAAGTACGTAAGAAAAAAGAAGAGGAAGAAATTTCATTTAAGTCAGGAAAGACTACGAAGAAAAAAGAAGAACCTGCAGCTGTAACTCCTGCACCCGCTCCCGAACCAGCGAAAGAGGAGAAAGTGGAAGAGGTGGTCGTAAAAGCGGAAGCACCTACTATGGAAGGCCCTAAGGTTCTTAAAAAGATTGATCTAGATGCTATTGATTCCTCGGTTCGTCCTAAAAAAGGAGCAAAGGCAAAACAAGAAGAGCCTCAGCAAGTAGTTGAAAAACCTGCGAAGAAGAAAAAAGAGGAAGAAGCGCCAAAGAAAGCTGAAGCAGCGCCTGTGGCTGTGGAGCCAGTTAAGCCTGTGGAAGATGCGCCTCCTACTATTGAAAATATCGAGGTTGAAAAGTTATCAGGTCCAAAAATTCTTGGAAAAATTGACTTACCTGTTAATAATGACACGCGTCCTGTGCGGGAAGAAAAAAGACCTCGCAAGCGTATCCCTATTACCAAGAAAGATGGAACACATCGTGAAGTATTTATCAATAAAGATGATAACAGACCTAGCGGTGGTGGTGGATTTAACAGAGGACGTGCAGGCAATCAACGTCCGCCACAGCGACCAGCAGCTCGTCGGGAGGACAAACTGATTGACGAAAAAGAAATTCAGCGGAAGATTCAGGAAACGCAGGCTAAACTAGCTGGCGGTACCGGAAAAGGAAAAGGTGTAAAAGCAAAGCTTCGTCGTGCTAAACGAGAGGAAATGGCGGAGGCCATGGGCGAAGAAGTAGCAGATAACAAGTTACAATTAACAGAGTTTATCAGTGTGAGTGAGTTGGCGAGTTTGATGGATGTAAACTTTGCAGAAGTGATCAGCAAGTGTATGAGCTTGGGGATCATGGTGTCTATCAATCAGCGTTTGGATGCGGAAGTAATTGAGCTGGTTGCAAGCGAATTTGGATTTGTGGTAGAGTTCATTGATATGGAAAAGCAGATGGAAATGGAAGAAGATGGCGATGATGAGGATGAAGAAGAAGACTTGAAGCATCGTTCTCCCATTGTTACTATCATGGGTCACGTTGACCATGGTAAAACTTCTTTGCTTGACTATATCCGTAGTGCCAACGTAGTAGCGGGTGAGGCAGGTGGTATCACACAGCACATTGGTGCTTATCGTGTGGAAGTGGCCGGTCAAAAAGAAATCACATTCCTCGATACACCGGGTCACGAAGCATTTACAGCCATGCGTGCCCGTGGTGCTAAGGTTACTGATATAGCTGTAATTGTAGTAGCAGCGGATGATGCAATCATGCCTCAAACTCGTGAGGCTATCAGCCACGCGCAAGCAGCGGGTGTACCCATGATTTTTGCAGTCAATAAGATTGATAAAGATGGGGCTAATCCGCAAAAAATATATGAGCAGTTATCCCAGATGAATATTTTGGTGGAGGAGTGGGGTGGTAAATTCCAGAGTCAAGAGATTTCTGCCAAAAAAGGATTGAATATTGACAAGTTGTTGGAGAAGATATTGCTCGAAGCTGAGATGTTGGATCTCAAAGCGAATCCTGATCGTGGAGCGATGGGTACTATCATTGAAGCCTCATTGGATAAGGGACGCGGATTCGTAGCTACCTTATTGGTTGAGAACGGAACCTTGCACCCTGGAGATCTGGTTGTAAGTGGACAGTATTATGGTAGGGTCAAGGCCATGTTCAATGAACGTAATAAAAAAGAGAAAGAGGCCGGTCCTTCCGCTCCTGCTTTAATATTAGGCTTGAATGGTGCTCCGCAAGCGGGTGAAAAATTCAAAGTTTACGAGGACGAAGCAGAGGCTAAGGAAATTGCTAACCGTCGTGCACAAATTTTACGTGAACAAGGAATTCGTACAAAGAAACATATTACCCTTGATGAGATTGGACGCCGTCTTGCATTAGGAAGCTTTAAAGAACTGAATGTAATTATCAAAGGTGACGTGGATGGTTCTGTAGAGGCCTTGAGTGACTCTTTGCAGAAGCTTTCTACAGAGGAAATTATAGTGAAGGTGATTCACAAAGGGGTTGGTCAGATCAATGAAAGTGATATTGTGTTGGCTGAAGCTTCTGATGCGATTGTAATTGCCTTTAACGTTCGTCCTTCATTACAGGCTTCCAAGTTGGCAGAGAATGCGGGTATTGAAATCAAGATGTACTCCATTATCTATAATGCTATCGAGGAAGTTAAGAGTGCCATGGAGGGAATGTTGGAGCCGAAAACACAGGAGAAGATCGTGGCCAACGTGGAAATTCGTGAGGTATTCAAGTTTGATAAAGCTACTGTTGCCGGATCTTTTGTTCGCGATGGTAAAATCAAGCGTGATTCCAAGATTCGATTGATTCGTGATGGTATTGTTGTGTATCCAACTGCGGAAGGTGTGATTGCTGAATTGGCCTCTTTGAAGCGTTTCAAAGACGATGCTAAGGAAGTAGTATCCGGCATGGAGTGCGGTTTGACTATTAAAAACTTTACGGATATCAAAGTGGGGGATGTGGTTGAGGCGTACGAATTGGAGGAAGTAAAGCGAACGCTCTAACTTTTTGTTAAACTCAAGCTGCTTTTTCAGAGTGCTGCAAAGGCCGCTTACTTTTGGGAACTATGTATAGTGTAATAAGAACCTTTTTTCTTTCTTCGTTCATCCTACTTGCTGGTGCCCTGTGCGCACAACCTAAGAAAGTGGTAGCTGATAAAATAGCTGCCGTAGTAGGAGATCGAATCATTCTACAATCAGATGTCAGGAACTCCGTGGCTGATATGGCACGTCGTGGTGAAAATTTACCGCCGAATGCCGAGTGTATGATCATGGAGCAGGCGGTTGTATCCAAAGTAATGATGTTACAGGCGGAGAAAGATTCATTGCCTGTAACGGAAGAGGATGTGGAAGCTGATTTGGATAATCGTATTCGTTCTTACGTCAATCAGTTTGGTAGTCAGGAGGCTGTAGAGGAGATAGCAGGAAAAACTATTTATCAAATTAAGGATGATGCACGTGAGTCAGTCCGTGAACAAAAGCTAGCGGCAGCGATGCAACGTAAGATTGTAGAGAATGTACGGATCACGCCTGTAGAGGTAAAATCCTGGTTTGATAAAATTCCAAAAGACAGTCTTCCATTTTATGAGTCTGAGCTAGAGATTGGTCAAATAATACTTTATCCAAAAGCCTCCCGCGATCTGGAGCAATATATTATTGGTGAGATGAACAATTATCGACGCCAGATTGAACTCAAGCTGACCAATTTTGAACAATTAGCAAAACGTGTTTCAGAGGATCCAGGAAGTAAAGACCGTGGCGGTCAATACCAATTAAATCGTAATGAGAAAACCTGGGATCCTGTATTTCTTTCTACATCATTCCGATTGAAAGAGGGAGAAATTTCTCCGCCTGTCAAATCAAAATTTGGATTTCACATTATTCAGATGGTGCAGCGTAATGGTGATGATGCTATTGTTCGTCATATCCTACGTATTCCACCGGTAACTTCAGATGAATTGGATCAGGCCAAACGCAAATTGGACACCGTTCGTTCTAAAATTATTGCTGGTACGCTAACTTTTAATGAAGGGGCTGCAAAATATAGTGACGAAGAGTCTGCAAAGTACACGGGTCCTTATCTGACTAATCGTGATGGCTCTACTTTTGTTACGATTGATCAGCTGGATAAGGATATGGTCAGCTTGCTGGCTAAGCTTAAGCCCGGAGATTATTCCATGCCAGTTGCTTATGAAAATGAGCAAGGCAAAAAGGGTGTTCGTATTGTTCATCTTAAATCCCGTTCAACCCCGCACCGGATGAATCTCCAAGATGATTATAGCAAGATTGCACAATTTGCACTGGAGGAGAAAAAGGCTAAAGTGATGGAGAAGTGGATCCAGAATAAATTGGAAACTTATTACGTAAAGATTGATCCGGGTACGGCCGAAGAGTGCCCCCAGCTGAAAAAATTCTCAGCTGATAATTGATCCTCTATGAGTGACTCAATCAAACATGAATGCGGACTGGCCTTTATCCGTCTGCGTAAATCTTTTTCTTATTATCAGCAACAGTATGGCACGTCTCTTTGGGGATTGAACAAGTTATATCTGCTTATGGAAAAGCAGCATAACCGCGGACAGGATGGCGCAGGTGTGGTAGCTGTTAAACTTAATACTGAGCCGGGATATCCCTTCATGAATCGTATACGTAGTAACGCCCCTCAGGCAATTGCTGATATTTTTCATCGAATCGGGGAACAGATTAATGAATTTGAAAAGTATAATCCGGGCGTTCGTAATCATCCCGGACTACTAAAAGGGCATATTGATTTCATGGGAGAGATCTTACTGGGTCATCTTCGCTATGGAACGCAGGGGAAAAATAAATTGGAGTATTGTCATCCCTTTATCAATCGGCATATTGTTCCCGCTAGAAATCTGGCTTTGGCTGGTAATTTTAATATTATCAATGCAGAGGAATTATATGCGCATATCGGACAGGAACCAAACGAGGAGGTGCGTTCCAGTGATCTGGCTGCCTTACTCGAGTTAATTTATAAATTTCTTAATGAGGCTGATGAAAAAGCTCCGGATCAGTTGGATATCAAATCAGTTTTGCAAAAAACGATTCCGCTGTTAGATGGTGGTTTTAATGTGGGAGGTATAACGGGAAATGGAATTGCTTTTGTGTTTCGCGATCCTCATGGGATTCGTCCTTCATATTACTATATCAATGATGAAGTAGTGGTGGCCGCTTCGGAGCGAGCTGCTATTCGTACTTCATTTAATGTTCCAGAGAATCAAGTACAGGAATTAATGCCAGGACAGGGGTTGATTGTGTATGAAGATGGCCGTGCGGTGGTGGAACAACTGGTTGCGCCTAAAGAACGTAAAGCCTGTAGTTTTGAAAGAATTTATTTTTCACGAGGTAGTGACGAAAAGATTTACCGTGAAAGGAATCAGCTGGGCTTTAGGCTTAGTGAACCGGTTTTGGAAGCGATTCAATACGATTTACGAAATACTATTTTCTCCTTTATACCCAACACGGCTGAAACGGCTTTTTATGGAATGCTCAAAGGAATGGAGCAGTATCTGAACCGCATTAAAGTAGAACGAATTTTAAGTTGGGGAAAAGATTTTGATGAGGAGAAGTTGCGGGAAATGATCAATCGGACTATTCGGATTGAAAAGATTGCAATCAAAGACGTGAAGATGCGCACGTTCATTACCGAGGATGTAAGTCGTAATGAAATGGTGCAACACGTCTATGATATTACCTATGGTACGGTTCGTCCGGGTGAGGATACCTTGGTTGTGATCGATGATTCAATCGTAAGGGGTACCACGCTAAAGGAAAGTATCATCCGTATGTTGGGTCGTCTTCGCCCCAAAAAGATTATTGTGGTTTCCTCCTGTCCTCAAATCCGTTATCCGGATTGCTATGGAATAGATATGAGTAAGATGGGTGACTTTATTGCTTTTAATGCAGCGGTGTCATTATTGAAAGAGGCGGGACGGGCAGATTTTCTGCAGGAATTGCTGGAGCGTTGTAGGACGCTGGAAAAAGAAGGAAAATTGCAGGAAGAGAATGTGGTTCGTCAACTCTATAAACAATTCACTACCGAACAAATTACTGGTAAAATTGCTGCATTAATCACGCCACCTGAGTTGAATATTCCAGTGGAAGTTATTTTCCAACGAATTGAAGACTTGCATGCTTCTTGTCCGAACAATTTGGGGGATTGGTATTTTACGGGAAATTATCCAACGCCGGGTGGTAACCGCGTTGTCAATAAGGCCTTCATGAATTATATGGAGGGAAAGAACGTCAGAGGCTATTAATTCTACACGATTATTTTTTTCTGCTCACCAGGTATACGCCACTAAAAATCAGTGATGCTGCGACTGCCTTTTCTATACTGAATTGTTCTTGTAAAAAGAGCGCAGCAATGATAGCTGCAAATACAGGTTGTGTGTAGATATAACTGCCTGTGATTCCTGCTCCTAAATGTTTTAATCCATAGGTAGTAAAAGAATAGGTGAGAAACGTTCCAAAGAACACCAACGCAGCAAGGGCCATTATCTGTGAAACAAGTACCTGTTCCCAATTGATGCGTTGTACATCAGGCCAGCTGAAAGGGAGGATCAGCAGAAATCCAAATGTGAATACCCAGCGAATTACATGTAAAGGTGGATAACGCGTCATCAAGGGTTTAGCCAATATAAAATAGATAGCATAAGAAATAGCGTTGATCAGTATCAGAATATCTCCGGTGATCGATGAAATACCGCTGGCATCTTTTGAAAGAATTAATAGCAAAGCTCCTGCTACTCCCAGGCCCAACCCAATTCCTTTTGAAAAAGTAAAAGATTCTCGCAACCACAGCAATGCAAATAAAGTGATTAACATGGGGGTGCTTAACATCAGCAAGGCTGCATGAATGGTAGAAGTGAGTGTGAGTCCTTTTATAAAAAGCATTTGATTGATGGCCACACCTGTTAATGCACAGGCCACAAAACGGGGAATATCTTTTTTATCAATACCGGCACTTCTGCCTGAAAAGGCCCATAAGATCCAGAATAGTACCAATGTAATCCCCACTCGAAAAAAATTGACACCAAAGGCACCGACCAGGGATGGCGAAATATGTTTTACAAGACTTAGGTTGGCTGCAAAGAAAAGGTTGGTGAGTAATACTGCAATATGCGCTTTTCGGGTTTCTGACATGGACTGCAAATTACTAACTGTTTTTTCCTGACAGGGAATTAACCCACACTTCAAGTATTGGTTGTAGGGAAAGGGTGGAGGGTGTATACTGTTGATAGGAATACGCAGCTGCTAGTTGGGTGGTTTTTTCAATTGAAAAGTATTCCTGTGTTAAATAGGGCGCCCATCCCTTTTGCTGACAATACTGTGCTAAATATTCCTGCTCGGGTTGTCCAGGAGTAGGGACTAGTACTAATTTTTTATGTTGGGGTAATAGCTCCATCAATGAGGTATATCCGCTTCGACAAATGATCAGTGATGCTTTTTCAATTTCTAGTGCTAATGCATTACTATCCAGATGTTCAAAAATTTTGACATCGGGTTTACCATATAACAATGCTAATTTTTCTGAGGATGAAAAATTTTCTAACGCTGCTCTTTCGGGCTTTCCTTTTATCAGGGTACATGAGCCAGTGAAGTTCGGCAAGGATTGAACGATCAATGTTTCAAAGATTTCCCGTTGTGGTTCAGGACCTGAGACTAAAAACAGAAGATGTGCATCAGTGGCAACACGTACTTCATTTCTTTTATTAGTGAAGCGATTTAACATTCCAATATATCGGATGGGGGTGATGGGTAATTTTTTAGGATTCGATAACTCTCCTGCCAAAGCCCAGACTCCTTGATAGTCAGGCACCCACACTTCATCAAATTTATTGAGCAGCCAATAGCCAATTTGTTGTATCCAACGGTCTAGCCAAATTCCTTGTCCTGTTTTAATAAGCAGCTGATGTGTGATCAATACGGACCGAATACTAGGATTAGTTAAACCATAGCGATTATCTGAGATGACCGCATCTAATCCCCATTCGGTTATTTGTTGCTTCAACCATTTTTTTTCAGCCCTTATTTGCTTGAGAAATCTTGGCATCTGCCATAGCAATAGCAAGGGAAAAAATATTTTGTTTTGTGAATAGCGTATTTCTGAACCAGGAGTTTCAACATAGGTCAGTTTGGGAAATTCCTGTTGTAATAGTTTTCCAGCCTTGCCATTGGCGCCTATTATTACCTGACAATTTTGCTCTAATAGTCCATGGATGATCGGAATGCAGCGGGTTGCATGTCCCAGACCCCAGTTCAGGGGCGCTACCAACACACGAGGCCGTAAAGTATTCAACAATAAATTTTTAAGGATTGGGCAACAAATTGCTTGTAAAATAGTTTTTATTAAGGACTTTTAGGGTATGAAACAACTTGTTTTAGGAATCTGTTTGCTGGTGGTGTTGAGCGCAATGAGTAGTTGTGCACGGAATTATTATTCCAGCAAGGCTTCCCGAAATTGTGGTTGTCCCGGTCAAAATGTTCGTTAAACTGTAATTAGTCTATGGCACGTACTCCTAAAACCCTAACGGTGCTATGCACGGCCTGTGATACAGCATTGCAAGCGGATCAATTGCGTGATCGGGTATCTCATTTATTATCCTCTCCTGCTTTAGTGGAACAATTTTGGAGAACGGTTGAATTGGTAGATCGTAACTATATAACAACTAACCGTAACCGCATCGAGCGGGAATTACGTAATTATCCTGCACGATCTTTTCGCTTTCTCTTGAATAAAAATTAATTTATTACTGGAGCTTTCGAATAGCTTCTTCCAATTTTCCTAAGAAAATAGGAATCTCTTCTTCTTTACAAGTTCCTACACTTAGTCTGTACCAGGGTGAATCTGTTCCAGTCCCAAATGCATAGAAGGGAACCAAGGCAAGAGAGGCTTCATCTAATAAATAACTGGTGACAGCAGCTTGTGAATCCAGTAATGTATTTTCTGCTGTTCGTTTTCCTTTTAAATCTATTTGTACTGTCAGGTAAATAGCAGCTTCCGGGGTTATTGAATCTACTGCTAGACCGGCTGCTTTCATTTTTTGAAAACCTTCATGGATAGTGCGTAATCTTTTTTCAATGCCTGCTTTAAATTCAGTCAGATAGCTGTCAATTGCTGCTGTATTGCCTAGAAATCCTGTCAATGCTTTTTGCTCCGCCATGGGCGCCCATGCACCTATATGGGTGAGAATCATTTTCATTTTCTGGATCAGGGCAGTAGGTCCCATGGACCATCCCACGCGAACTCCCGTTGCTGCAAACACCTTACTAATTGCATCAATGAAAATGGTGTATTCCTTCATGGCTGGTCGCAATGAAACAGGATCTTGATGCTGTATCGCACCATAGGTCAGATGCCAGTACATCTGGTCATACATGACATATAGTTTTTTCTCCTGGGGCCCTCTGCGTTTATTTTCTTCCAGTACTAAATCACAAATAGCAGCTAATTCCTCTTTTCTAAATGTGGTGCCGGTTGGATTTTGTGGTGAACAAAGGGAGAGCAAACTCGCTTGTTGAATATGCGGCCGAATCATTTCGGCAGTAGGCATAAAATTTGTCTCAGCTGTGGTTTCAATCAAAATGTGTTCACCCTCTACAAAATGGGTGTAGTGATTATTATTCCAGGAAGGAGCTGCATAAATTACTTTATCGCCTTTATCACAAATGGCTCTGAATACGGTGTAGATGAGTGGTCGACCACCAGAGGCAATCAGAATTTCACTGGTATTGTAAGAGAGACCTTGCTTTTGTTGGATGAATGTGGAGAGTGCTTCTCTTAGATCAAGATTTCCCTCGGCTGCAGGGTAATTGGTATGGTGCTGACGATAAGCTTCGATAATTCCTTGTTCCAACTCAGCAGGGATTGGGAAAATTGAAGGATCAAAATCACCAATGGTAAAATTATAAATATTTGCTCCTTGTCTGATTTTTTCTTTGATCTCTCCACCTAATCGGACAATCTCTGAACCAATAAGGGTCTCTGCTAGTTGGGAAAAAGGCATCGGTCTGTTTTGCTGCTGCGAATGTAGTTTATTTCTTCGTGGCCGCTTTCTCGAAATCAAGGATTACTCCATTGATGCAATAGCGAAGTCCGGTAGGAGGTGGACCGTCTTCAAAGACGTGTCCCAAATGTGCTTTGCATCGATTGCATTGCACCTCTACTCGGTTCATCCCATGGCTATTATCTTGAATATAGAGTAGGTTCCCCTTACGAATAGGTTCAAAAAAACTGGGCCATCCGCAACCACTTTCAAACTTGGTATCACTTTTAAAAAGGGGATTTCCGCAGGCTTTGCAGTAATAGGTTCCTACCTCTTTTGAGTGCTCAATGGGGCTGGTCCAGGGCCTTTCGGTCCCTTTTTCTCTGGCAATATAATAGACGTCTGGGGATAGAATTTTTTTCCATTCGCCCTCTGTAATTTTTACCTCACTGCTATCCGTACGGGAGTAAACCGGATTATTACTTTGATTAGATTCCATATTGCGCGTTGATTTTTGAGTTGATGAGTTAGACTGCGCCCCGCAACTCTGAACCCAGAGCAGGCTGGCTATGGCAAAGCTGAATACTATAATTCTCATAGTGGTATAACAACGTAAAGTAAGGAATGTTGCCTGATACATACAGTTGTTCGCATCAAGATTAAGAGTACGGGCTTACCTTTGTACTCCCTGCAAAACCACTGTTTATGTTTAATCTAATCTTATTTGGCCCTCCGGGCAGCGGCAAGGGAACCCAGTCCGATCGGCTTGTAGAAAAATACGGGCTCAAGCACCTATCAACAGGTAATCTGTTACGGCAGGAGATTGCTGACAAAACCGAGCTGGGACTATCTGCCAAAAGTTATATCGATTCAGGCAAACTAGTACCTGACGAAGTGGTGATTGAAATGGTGGATTCTTTTTTTGAACAGCATAAACAGGCGCGTGGTTTTTTATTTGACGGATTTCCTCGTACTGCTGCGCAGGCGGAAGCATTAGATAAATTATTAGCAAGTAAGCAAACTTCTATTGCATCAGTAATTGCCCTGGAGGTAAGTGAGGAAGAATTGGTGAAGCGATTACTCAACCGTGGAAAAACTTCTGGTCGCAGTGACGATTCTGATGAGGCTGTTATTCGTAAACGTTTTGCAGTGTATTTGGCAGAGACAAGTCCTGTTGCAGCGCACTATAAAAATGTAGAAAAATTTGAAGCCATTCCTGGTGAGGGAACAGTCGATGAAATCTTTCAATCGCTGTGTTCCATCATTGATGCTAAAATTTAATGGCTACTCGCTCTGTTTAAAATTTCGCGTTCTTCCGTGCTAAGCGAGCTCATTCCCTTTGAATTAATCTTATCAAGAATTGCATCAATGCGGTCTTGTGTTAAATGAGGTGTTCTTTTGAAGGGTCTGCGTGTTGCTTTATAAAATAATTGTTCTTTAAGGGGGAGTTTGATTTTTTTAGGTCGGTTGGGATTAAATAGCTGACCAGCCCAGTCAAATAAGTTGCTCATCCATGCACTGGTATCAATTCCTCTTCCAATTAAGCGCATAAAAATAAATCCTGTTAATCCTCCTGCTAGCAGCGGTAAATAACTAAGGGGTTGATCTAATGGTCGAGTGGCAAGCGTGATCAGGATGTACAAAGTGCTTAATACCCATAATGGAAAACCACCCAGCAGATCCGGCATAATTCTATATTGGGGGGTAAGTAGGGTAGTAGCCACTGCAATGGCCATGACAGCGGCTGTGGACCCCATATAGCCGCCTGTGTTAGCAGCAGTGGGAAAAAAGAGTGATGCCACCACATAGGCGAGTCCTCCTGCCCATGCTCCATAGAGATAGAGGGGAATGATTTTTCGATTGCCACTGAGGTCTTGAAAAATAAATCCAAAGGCCCATAGCCAAAGCATATTACCTATGACCATCCAAATGCCCAGGTTGGCAAAGGGGAATGTAAAAACGGTCCACCAATGTGTGAGCACATCTGTCGGAGAAGCCGGTAAGAGAAACCAGGGAAGAATGGTGGTGCGAAAGGTTGCTTCCAGCACCGCTCTATCTTGATAAAAGAAAAAGAAATAGGCTTTACATAGCGAAAGCGTAATAAATACAATCAGGTTGGCTGCTACCAGTTTAATCAATGCATTGTTTGCATCTCCCAGTGTTAATCTTCGGCTTGAGGAGTAGTTCATACGATCAATACAACGAACGACGGTTGGTTTTGTTCCAAAAATAGACAATCAAAAATCCGGTAAGGGCTCCACCCAGGTGGGCAAAATGGGCAATATTGTCTCCGGTTATAGAAGTAACACCACCAAACAGATCAATGGCGGCTAATCCCAGCATAGCCCATTTGGCTTTAACCGGTACCGGGATGAACATAATATATAATTCGGTGTTGGGAAATAAAAAGGCAAAAGCCGCCATCACACCCATCACAGCACCACTGGCGCCCAAGGCTGGAGAGATGGCGCCAATATTGTCTTGAATGGCTTTGTAATTATTAACCTGAAAAAAAGAGAGCAATTCTTCACAACGAAAATATTGCATACCCAGATGTAAAGCGGCTGCTCCTAATCCACAGGCCAGATAGAAAAATAAAAAACGCTCTCCGCCCCAAACATTTTCCAGCACACGACCAAACATCCAAAGCGTGAACATATTGAAAAGGATATGGAAAAAAGTACTGGGCGAATGGGAGAACATGTGGGTTACAATCTGATAAGGCTTGAATTGTTGTCCAGTTTCAAGGGCACCCGACTCAATTAATAACTTATGCAGTTGATCAGGCATGATCGGCCATAGCATAAACCACTCTGTAATGGGAAAGCGATTGGATAGGGTCAATTGCGCAATAAAAACCAGGACATTGATAATGATCAGGTTTTTTACAATGGGGGGAAAGCCGTCGGGTCTCGTGAATCGGAAGTCACTCATGTTGCAAAAGTACGCGAATCGCTTTATCGTCTTTTTAATTGTACAATATTCTCGATATGATGGGTATGCGGGAACATATCCACGGGTTGCACTTTTGTTACTTGGTAATGGGTATCCAATAACTGTAAGTCTCGTGCTTGAGTAGCTGGATTGCAACTCACATAAACCACAGTAGGGGCATTTATTTCAATCAGCTTCTCAATTAATTTAGGGTGCATACCCGCACGTGGCGGATCGGTGACTACCACATCGGCCTGCCCCTGTGCAGCAAAAAAATCACTGGTGCAGATATCAATTACATCACCTGCAAAAAAAGAAGTGTTATTCAAATTATTTAACCGTGCATTTTCGCGGGCATCGTCAATGGCTGCGGCTACCTGTTCTACTCCAATAATTTTTTTGGCTCCCGGGCTCATAAAAATTCCAATACTACCTGTTCCGCAATAGAGGTCATACAAGGTTTCTTGACCAGTTAACCCCGCTGCTTCCTCTGTTAGTTGATATAATTTTTCTGCCTGGCGTGTATTGGTTTGAAAAAATGAGCGGGGTCCAATCTTGAAGCGAAATTTTTTCTGGTAACGCGTATTGAAAAGTTCCTCCTCTATAAACCCTTGTCCTTTGAATGCAATAGGCTCTAGGTCAAAAATGCTATCGTTCCACTTGAGATTAACAGTATATAAAAGTGTAGTAATGGAAGGAAACTCTTTTTGTAAAGCTTCCATTAATGGAAGTATGAGAGCTGGATTATTTTCACCAACAATCAAGTTGACCATTATTTGTCCTGTTTCGCAAATTCGAATCTGCAGGTTACGCAAAAAGCCAGTATGTAAGCGATAATCATAAAAGCTTAGTTGGTGCTCGCGTGCATAGGATTTAATGAACAGACGAATTTGATTGGTGGGTTCAGCTTGCAAGTGACAGGTAGTGATATCTACCACCTTATCAAAAAAACCGCGCGCGTGAAAACCTGCCACATTGGTAGTGGCAGAAATATCAGGATTACTTAATTCACTGGGTAATAAAAAACGTTTATTGCTAAAGGTGTACTCTATTTTATTACGATACTGAAAAATAGACTGGCTTCCGACAATAGGATCCAGCGTTGGTAACTCAATTTTTCCGATTCGTTTTAAGGTTTGTTCTACTTGCTGTTGCTTGTATCGCAACTGCCAATCGTAAGGCAATTCCTGCCATTGACAACCGCCGCACACACCCATATGAGCACAACGGGCAGCAATTCGGTGGGGGGCATATTCGTGAAAATGGATTACTGAGCCCTCTGCCCAGTCTTTCTTGCTCTTGTGAATTCTAACATCCACGCGGTCCCCGGGAAGGGCGCCTTCAATAAAAATAACCTTACCATCGATCCGGGCCAGCGATTTTCCCTCGGCAGCATAATCTTCTACTAGTACCTGGTTAATGATCTTTGGTTTTTTTGCTCGCCTCATTTGACAAAGATAACGGCGCTGTCCTCTTGATTTTTAATAACTTTATCGTCCACTATGCGTATGAAAAACTGGTTAACCATTTGTTTTTGTTTGCTGGGCTTTTACGGACTGGCACAAACGGGATATGAGATTAAAGTAACATTTAAGCCCTATAAAAATCAATACATCTACCTGGGACATTATTTTGGTAAAACCTATCCGATTATTGACTCCGTTAAACTGGATAATAATAGTACCGGAACTTTCAAAGGCAGTAAGCCATTACAAGGCGGTATTTATTTGGTGGGTTATCCCAACCGCTCTGGTTTTTTTGAGATCTTACTTGACAAGCAACAATTTTTTTCGGTAGTAGCAGATTCTGCAACGGCGCCTGCCGGTATTCAGTTTATTGGTTCGACTGATAATGATTTATTTAATGCTTATCAGCGTAGCGTGGGAGAGAAAGGGGCACAAATCAACATAGTTCGGGAATCATTGAAGAGTGCAACCACTACAGACTCTGTTCGTATTAATCAAGAATTGGTTCGCCTTGACCAGGAGTTACGTGTCTACAGAGAAAAAATGATTACTGAGCATCCTAATACCATACTCAGTGCTTTATTGCTTGCTATGAAAGAGCCAATATTACCAGCTAATTTGCAAAAGCCGGCTACGCGTGAAGATTCTGTTGCGGCTTTTCGCTACTATAAAGAGCATTACTGGGAAGGCGTTAATTTTTGGGATGGCCGATTAGCCTATACTACTTTTTTTGAGGATAAACTGGATCGCTATTTTAATCAACTAGTAGCGCCTCACCCTGATTCGGTGAACAAAGAGATGGATTACATGCTGAGTTTTGCAAAGGCCAATGCAGAAATGGAACGTTTTCTATTACTCCGTTTTGTCAATCGTTATTATTCACAACGGTATATGTGGGAGGATGCTGTATTTGTTCATCTCTATGAAAAGTATTTTGCAACTAATCCACCTTCCTGGCTCAGTGAACAAGGCAAAAAAACTATTACGGATCGTGCCTATAGTTTAATGGCTAATATTTTTGGAAGTCCAGCCACAGAAATTCAGCTTCCTGATTCCACCGGAAAATCTATTTCGCTTTATGGTCTGAAAAACGAATATGCGCTAGTAATATTCTGGGATCCACTTTGCGGACATTGTAAAGAGACGTTGCCTAAAATAGATTCAGTCTATCAATTACGCTGGAAAGGGCAGGGGCTTGGTATTTATGCTGTAGCTAAGGAGAATGAAGGAACTCGTAAAGACTGGGTAAGCTTTATTCGTGACAAAAATTTGGGTCACTGGAGTCATGTCTATTACTCTAAGGAAGCTGAGAAAGAGCGTGTCAGTAATAATGTGCCGGGGTATTCTCAATTATACGATGTGCAATCTTTCCCCACGCTTTATCTGCTGGATAAAGACAAACGAATTGTTGCTAAAAAGCTATCGTTTGAACAAATCGATGAAATTTTACAGCTAAAGCTGAAAGAAAAAAAATAGCCGCTTAAATATCTTTTACCACATCTGCTACTAGCTGGGGACGACCCAAGGTGTAGTAGTGTAATACAGGCACGCCAGCCTTTTTCAATTCACGGGATTGCATCAGCAACCATTCGCGTCCTACTTTCTCCACATCCAAATCTGTCTTGCATCGCAACACTTCATTGGATAATTCAGTAGGTAGGTCAATATGGAAGGTTTTGGGAAGAATAGTTAGTTGCTTTTTGGTATAGATTGGCTTGAGACCTGGAATAATTGGTACAGTAATACCTATATCGCGGCAATCTTTTACAAAGGCATGGTACTTGGCATTGTCAAAAAACATCTGTGTAATGATATAGTCTGCACCTGTATCTACTTTTTGTTTCAGGTGTAGTAAATCAGTTTCTTTATTGGGTGCTTCAAAATGTTTTTCAGGGTAACCGGCTACTCCAATACAGAATTTAGTTTTTTGTGTATCTCTTAATTCTTCTTCCAAATAAATACCATCGTTGAGTGATACTACCTGACGAAGCAGATCCACCGCATATTTATGTCCACCTGGCTCTGGTTCAAATGCACTTTCATTTTTTGCAGCATCGCCTCGTAATACCAACACGTTATCGATACCTAAGTAATTTAAATTGATCAGCGCGTCCTCGGTATCATTGACACTAAATCCTCCGCAAATCAAATGGGGTACGGTGTCCACATTGTACTTGTTCATGATGGCCGCACAAATGCTTTCAGTGCCGGGCCGTTTACGTACTACTACTTTTTCAAAATTTCCATCCGCCTTTTTCTTGAACACGTGCTCACTACGGTGATAGGTAACATTGATAAAAGAAGGCTTGAAAACCATCAAAGGATCCAGATGCTTGTATAATGCTTCAATGCCCTTGCCTTTTAAAGGGGGTAATACTTCAAAGGAAATAAGCGTATCCTTGGCCTGGTTAATGTGATCGATGACTTTCATAGGTACGTAATGTGCAAACTTACATACTTTTGTTCTATGCAATTGAAGATACGCACCGAAAACCTCATGAAACAATATGGTACACGAACAGTTGTTAACCAGGTTTCTTTTGAGGTAGGACAGGGTGAAATTGTAGGCTTATTGGGACCTAATGGGGCTGGTAAAACCACCTCTTTTTATCAAGTTGTGGGTTTGATAAAACCTGATGCTGGCAAAGTGTTTATCAATGACCAGGATATTACAGTTCTGCCGATGTACAAAAGAGCCCAGATGGGTATTGGTTATTTACCACAGGAGGCGTCTGTATTTCGGAAGCTTACCGTGGAGGATAACATTGCAGCGGTCCTCGAAATGACTAAACTGAGTAAGGCTGAGCAAAAGGATAAACTTGAATCTTTATTACAAGAATTTCGGTTGGGGCATGTGCGAAAAAGTAATGGAGATGTATTGAGCGGTGGAGAAAGACGTCGCACAGAAATTGCAAGAGCATTGGCTGTAGATCCTAAGTTCATTCTATTGGATGAACCCTTTGCGGGTATTGACCCCATTGCGGTAGAGGATATCCAGGCTATTGTTGCAAAATTGAAGTTTAAGAATATTGGAATCCTGATTACTGACCATAATGTAACGGAGACCTTGTCTATTTGTGATCGCGCTTACCTGTTGATCGAGGGTCGTATTTTTAAACATGGTACTGCCGAAGAATTGGCTGCGGATGAACAGGTTCGTAAGCTATACCTCGGTCGCAATTTTGAATTAAAAAGAAAAGATTGGTTGCATGAAGAGGCTGCACAGTCTTTTTCATCGAATAACTGATTTCCTTTGTTGCAACACATGGATTACCGTCAACTTCCAAAAATTGAATTGCATCTTCACCTGGATTGCAGCCTAAGCTACGCAGTAGTACAGCAGTTGGATCCGACGGTAACGCGTTCGCAATTTGAAAATGAATTTATTGCGCCACTTCCTGCCATTGACTTGGTTGAATACATCAATCGTTCTTCCCGTGGCTATCTATTGATGCAAACCACTGCTCAACTTCGATTAGTTACGTTGGATGTATTGCGTCAATTGGAGTCGGATGGTGTTGTCTATGCAGAACTTCGTTTTGCTCCTCTCTTGCATACAAAACAAGGTCTCACACCAACTCAAGTGATACAAGCTGTGCAGGATACATTGGTTGAGGCTACCGCTTTATATCGAGTTATTCCCCGGTTAATTCTATGCACGCTACGGCATTACACGGAAGCGGAGAGTATGGAAACTGTTCAGTTGGTAGAAACTTTTATCCCGCAGGGTTGGGTGGTTGGCTTTGATATAGCCGGTGATGAAGCGGGTTATCCGGTTGCTCCACACCAACAGGCATTTGATTACGCGCATTCGCATGCTATCCCGGTTACGGCTCATGCCGGAGAGGCTTGTGGTCCTTCAAGTGTTCTGGAAGTATTGAAGCATTTCAGGCCTTCCAGAATTGGACATGGTGTTCGTTCAACTGAGGATACTCAATTACTGGATCAACTTAAAAAGCAACGGATTCATTTGGAGGTTTGTCCCAGCAGTAACCTGCGTACCAATATCTATCCCTCCTATGCCGATCATGTGATTGATCAGTTGTACCGAAAAGGATTATCGGTTAGTGTAAATACCGATGCCAGAACCGTTACACCTGTTACCCTCAGTGAGGAATATCAACAGTTGGCAGAAACCTTCGGTTGGACCCTAGCGGATTTTTTGCATTGTAATTTACAAGCCCTGGATTATTCTTTTGCCCCCGCCTCAGTAAAGGATTCTTTACGGCCAATTATACAATTGGCGTATAGCTGACCGATTTTGGTTAATTTTCCTTATCAATGAATTTGCTTTCACCCGCCATATCCTCATTGGCCAGGATGCGTTCTTGGCGTATTCATGCATGGCGAGATAACCCGTTAAATGCACAGCGTGAGGTATTACAGGATTTGGTTACTTCAGCCCAATACACGGAGTTTGGTCGTCGTTTTAATTTTGGGTCTCTTTTCAATGTTCGGTCTTTCAAAGAAGCAGTACCCATTCACACCTATGAAGATCTAAAGCCCTATATCGATCGGATTGTTGCAGGTGAGCAAAATATTTTATGGAATACACCCATCAACTGGTTCGCTAAAAGCAGCGGAACTACCAGCGACAAGAGTAAGTTTATTCCAGTTAGTGAAGAAGCCTTGCAGGAAGGACACTTTAAAGCGTCCAAAGATGTTCTCACACTTTATTACTGCCATCGGCCTGATTCTGCTCTGTTAACAGGTAAAGGTCTAATCATTGGCGGAAGCCATACACTGAGTCCACTCAATCCAGAAGCACAGGTAGGGGATTTAAGTGCCGTATTGTTACAGAATTCTCCTTTCTGGGGGCATTGGCTTCGAACACCAGATTTGCAAATAGCACTGATGGACGAATGGGAGTCAAAAATTGAGAAACTGGCACAGCAAACTATTTTAGAGAATGTTACCTCTATATCTGGCGTACCTACTTGGACCATGGTATTGTTCAGAAGAATTCTGGAGTTGACGGGTAAATCAACTATTGCTGAAGTTTGGCCTTCACTGGAGTTATATCTGCATGGAGGCGTTTCATTTGCACCTTACCGACAACAGTTCTCTGCCTTGTTGGGGAAAGAAGTTACTTACCTGAATATGTATAATGCCAGTGAAGGATTTTTTGCAGCACAGGATGATCCTTCTCAAGAGGGTATGTTATTGTTTACTGACCATGGAATTTTTATGGAGTTTATGCCGGTTAGTGAATATGGTTCTTCCAATCCCAGAACTATTGGATTGCAGGATGTGGAGCTTGGGCAGCGGTATGCGTTGGTGATAAGTACCAACTCGGGTCTATGGCGTTATTTAATAGGGGATACTATTGAATTTGTTTCTTTAAATCCGTTTCGAATTAATGTAGCAGGTCGATTAAAGCATTATATCAATGCGTTTGGGGAAGAAGTGATTGTCGATAATACAGATAAAGCCATTGCGGCTGCTTGTACCAAAACGGGAGCCACCGTAGTTGATTACACGGCTGCTCCGGTTTATTTTGGTGCGAACGCCAATGGAGCCCATGAATGGTTGATTGAATTTGAAAAGCCTCCTTCTTCCTTGGAACTTTTTGCTGCAGTGCTGGATCAAGCCTTGCAGGAAGTTAACAGTGATTACGAAGCAAAACGATATCGAAGTATTGCCTTACGCGAACCGCTGGTTCGTCAAGTCGAAACCGGAACCTTTGCTTCCTGGCTTAAAGTAAAAGGCAAATTGGGTGGACAACATAAGGTGCCCCGCTTAAGCAATGACCGATCTGTATTGGAGGAAATCTTACAACTGAATAACCCTACTTTTGTGACACCTTAATTTTTAAGTATGAAACTACTCGAGAATAAAGTGGCTATCATTACAGGAGCCGCACGCGGAATTGGCGAAGGCATCGCTTTACTATTTGCAGAACATGGTGCTAATATTGCTTTTACCTACGTTAGTGAAGGAAGTGCAGAAAAAGCAAAGCAATTGGAAACTCGTTTGCAAGGAATGGGCGTAAAGGCAAAAGCCTGGAAGAGCAATGCAGGCGATGCGGCGCAATGCGAACAATTTGTGAGTGAGGTGTTGCAAGAATTTGGCACCATCGATATTTGTGTGAACAACGCAGGGATCTCAAAAGATAATTTATTGATGC
>CAINBK010000257.1:0-2508 GCA_903846615.1 uncultured Bacteroidota bacterium | reverse complement strand
TCTGCTGGTAATGCTGTAGCAGTATCTGGAGTAGATGCTACTACTACCACTAAAGGTGTTGCCAGCTTTGCTGCTGCAGATTTTGATGTAGCCTCTGGTGCAGTAAGTCTTGAAGATACAGTAGTAAAAACTGTTACTACTGATTCTGGAGCTCTTACACCTTCTAGCCATGGATTTTCAATCCTTGGAGGAGAAGGTATGGATGTTACGCATACGGGCACAACTATTACGGTTGCAGGTGAAGATGCCACAACTACAAATAAAGGCATTGTAGAGCTTGCTACGGGTGCTGAGACTAATGCTTTAACGGATACTGCTCGTGCAGTTACCCCTGCTAGTTTAGCATCACTACGTTATGTTGCTACAGGAACAGGTTCAGCAGCTACTTGGACAGTAACTCACAGTTTAAACAGTAAGGATGTAATTGTACAACTTTATCAAGTTAGTACTGGAGATACAGTAGAATGCGATGTTACAAGAAGCACTGTTAATGCTGTTGTACTTGGATTCTGTGCAACACAAGATCTTACAGATCTGCGTGTTCTTGTGATCAAAATTGCTTAATTAAGTTTACTATCTTTATAGTAACAATATAAATGCTGCTTTAGATGAAGTTTTTAAACCATAATTTATTTACTGGTGATATCACGGTGAACGGTACTACAACGCTTAGTACCGCCACCGGTGTCACTCGTGCAACTGGTGATAACACTACTCACTTGGCAACCACAGCTTTTGTTAAAGCTCAGGACTATGCCACTAATACAGCATTAGGTAACTATGTACCCGTTAGTAGAACATTAACAATTAACGGGGTTACGCTTGATTTATCTGCTAATAGATCTTGGACCATTGGAACCTCTGATTATACATCTACATTAAAACACACTGTAAAAGCAGGAGTTGCAATTACAAAAGGTCAGGCCGTTTATGTTACAAGTGCAGACGGCACTAATATGATTGTAGGTCTTGCTTCTAATGCAACAGAAGCAACCTCTTCTAAGACTATGGGTCTTGTAGATACTACAGTTGCGGTAAATGGTTTTACTAGTGTAATTACAGAAGGTCTTCTAGCTGGTCTTAATACATCTGCTGCTGAGACAGCAGGTGAACCAGTATGGCTTGGAGTAAATGGTAATTTAATTTTTGGATTAGCAAATAAACCATATGCACCAGCACACCTGGTGTTTATTGGTATTGTTACTAGAGTAAATGCAAATAACGGAGAAATCTTTGTCAAGGTACAGAATGGTTTTGAATTAAGAGAAATTCATGATGTAGATTTAATTACAACTGCTCCTATAAACGGTCACTTACTAGGTTATAACGGAACCCTTTGGGTAAATAAAACTATTGCTGGTTGGTTAGGATATACACCTGCTAATGCGTCCGGAACAACTAACTATGTTTCTAAGTTTACAGGAACTACTACACTTGGCAATTCCCAAATCTTTGACAACGGAACGAACGTTGGAATTGGGACGGCTAGTCCTGCTCAGAAGTTAGAAGTACAGGGAACAATTTTCATTAACGCTGACGGAGACCTGTTATTTGACAACACGACCGGAGGCACTGGTTTCCAAATGGATTACTACGATGGCCAAATGTACTTTGGTAACCAAGCTGGGTCATCTTGGCATATGGTAATGAAGGACAACGGCAACGTAGGTATTGGTACTACTAGTCCACTTAACTTACTTCACGTATCACAACCATCTGCAAATACTATTTTCAGATTAGGTAATAACGCATTATACGACCAGTTTATATACTTCAATGGTGGTAATGATTGGTCATTAGGTATGGATTATTCTAATTCTAATGCTTTTGTATTATCCAACGCTTCATCTATTGGTACTAATGATAGATTAGTAGTTACAACTGGAGGCAACGTCGGCATTGGAACGACTAGTCCTGCATATAAGTTAGATGTAAATGGAAACACACGCAGTGAGAATGTAATTATTGGAACAGACGCAACTTATGGCAATCCATATAGAACTGTTGCATTTGGTAGTACGGGAGATGGTAATAATAGAATACTTGCCTCAACAACTGCTGCTGATGGTATGTACTTTATGGCTGCGACTGGTCAAGGATTTAATTTTAGACCAAATGGTGGAACTGCAAATCTTGTTGTAATAAACTCTTCTGGAAATGTAGGTATAGGTACTGCTAGTCCATTATTTAATTTACAAGTAGGGGCAAATGCGGGTACAGTTGCAGCAACAACAATAAGACTTCAGAATAGTTATTTAGATACTAACGGATCTTATGGGTTTAACATTGACGCAGTAGACAACGGAGTTAGTGGACACGATTTAAGATTTTTGGGAAGGTCAAGCCCAACTGGTGGATTTTCTGAACTTGTAAGAGTTAAAAATACAGGTAACGTAGGTATTGGTACTACATCTCCAGGTACTAAACTAGATGTAAACGGAGTAATTACAGCAACTGGTGGTAATTCTACTCAATGGAACACAGCCTACGGATGGGGTAATCATGCTG
>CAINBK010000256.1:0-11802 GCA_903846615.1 uncultured Bacteroidota bacterium | reverse complement strand
CTAGTAGCAGGTGCTTTTAGCGCTGATCCTGTTGTATCGAAGAAAACGGGAGAAGAATTATTATTGGATCCAAGTCGAGTATATCCTACATATCAAGCCCTGATTCAAGGGGAGTCGAAACTTCCAGTTCAATTGCGTGCGGACGTCATCAGTATTGTTACACCCAACCATGTTCATTTTGACCCTGCTATGATGGCTTTAGAGGCAGGATTTCATGTGGTACTAGAAAAGCCTATGACTTTTTCTTTGGAGGAGGCTCGTTTGTTGCATGAGAAAGTAAAATCAAGCCATCAATCTCTGATGCTTTGCCATACTTATACGGGCTACCCAATGGTAAAACAGGCTCGTCAGCTTATTGAAGCGGGAGCGATTGGTGAAATTCGTAAGGTATTCGTGGAGTATCCGCAAGGTTGGTTACATACTTATCTCGAGGGAAGTAAGCAAAAACAGGCAGATTGGAGAACTGATCCTACACGTAGCGGATTAGGAGGTGCCATTGGGGATATTGGTACCCACGCTTTTAATTTAGCTGAGTATGTAACTGGTCTTCAAGTTAGTCGACTTTGTGCCTCTGTAAATACTGTGGTAACGGGTCGTAAATTGGATGATGATGGGGCTGCACTTCTACAATTTAACAATGGAGCATCTGGTGTTTTAATGGCAACTCAAATTGCTGCGGGTGCAGAGAATAATATTTCTATTCGGGTTTATGGTGACAAAGGTGGTTTGTCTTGGAAACAGGAGGATAATAATTCATTGAGACTTGAATGGCCAGATCGTCCTGCTGAATGTTGGCGTGCAGGAGCAAGCTATTTGAGCCCCTACGCCACTCACAACACACGTACTCCTGCGGGTCATCCAGAAGGATATCTAGAGGCATTCGCTAATTTATACCGGAACTTTGCGCTCACTATTGTGGCCAAAGAAAATGGAGCGACACCAGCTCCAGCATGGATCGACTTCCCTGGTACCGTGGAGGGTTTGCGAGGAATGGCATTTGTTGAAACAATGATTCGCTCCAATAAGACGCAGGGCTGGATTGATTTTATCCAATAAATATTTGTTATGACAACCATCAAAGGACCTGGTATTTTTCTTGCGCAGTTCATGGGAGATGTTGCTCCCTATAATGATCTGCGTTCGATCTGTCAATGGGTAAAATCATTGGGGTACCAGGCTGTTCAGATCCCTACTTGGGATTCTCGATGTATTGATTTAAAGAAGGCGGCTACCAGCAAAACTTATGCTGACGAGGTCAAAGGTATAGTAGAGGAATGTGGTTTATCTATTTCAGAACTTTCGACGCATTTACAAGGGCAGTTGGTGGCTGTTCATCCAGCATATGATACATTGTTTGATGGGTTTGCCCCAGCAGCAATTAAAGGAAATCCTTCAGCCAGAACAAACTGGGCTATTGAGCAAGTGAAATTTGGCGCTAAGGCTTCTCAGCACATGGGTCTTACGGCACACCCAACTTTTAGTGGTTCTTTACTTTGGCATACTTTTCATCCTTGGCCACAACGCCCAGCCGGATTGGTGGAGGAGGGTTTTAAGGAGTTAGCACGCAGATGGTTGCCAATTTTAAATTATTTTGATGAATGCGGTGTTGATGTGTGTTATGAAGTGCATCCGGGAGAGGATATTTTTGATGGAGTTACCTATGAAATGTTCTTGGATGCTGTACAACAACATCCTAGGGCTTGTTTGCTTTATGATCCCTCTCACTTTGTTTTGCAACAGTTAGACTATTTAGCCTATATCGATTTTTATCACGAACGAATAAGAGCTTTTCATGTAAAGGACGCAGAATTCAATCCAACAGGAAAGCAAGGTACATTCGGTGGCTATCAGTCTTGGGCAAATCGAGCGGGGCGATATCGATCACCAGGAGATGGTCAGGTTGATTTCAAGTCAATATTTAGCAAACTTGCGCAGTATGATTATCAGGGTTGGGCCGTCATGGAATGGGAATGTTGTATTAAGCATCCTGCACAAGGCGCTGCAGAGGGAGCTGCATTCATTGACAGCCATATCATTCGAGTAACAGAGAGAGCCTTTGATGATTTTGCATCCAGCGGAACTGATAGTGCCGCTAACAGAAAATTACTAGGGTTGGATTAAGTTATAATTTTGGCATTAAAATAATACGAACTATGCTTTTCCGTTTCATTCCGTTTTTTATTTTGCTAGCTGGCGTCATTGCCTGTCAGTCTTCTGCTGACAAAACTAACGTTGATGCTACTACATCTACTATTACAGCTACTAATACTACGGAGTCTAAAAAAGACCCTGTTTATATAAAGGGGCTTGCCTTAGTTGGTAAAAGCGATTGTTTGACCTGTCATAAAATCGATGATAAATTAATTGGTCCTTCCTACAAAGAGATTGCTAATAAATATGCTGGCGCACCTAATGATGCCATTACGGCCCTTGCTCGTACAATTATTCTAGGGGGCTCTGGGAATTGGGGCAATGTTCCCATGACACCGCATCCCGGAGTTTCGCAGGAAGATGCAGAGACAATGGTTCGGTATATCTTAACCTTAAATTAGTATTCATGCTAAGATTATTTTTATTTGTTTTAATGGCGTGTTTTGTTACGACTTCAAAAGCACAATCAAAGCCCAATACCTTATCGAGTAATGAAAAAAGAGAAGGCTGGACACTTTTATTCGATGGAAAATCTGCAAGCGGATGGCATAAGTATGGTGGAAAACCAGTGGGCGCTGCTTGGAAAGTCGAAGACGGCATGCTATTTCTTGATCCTACACAAAAAAAAGATTGGCAGGTGTTGGACGGTGGTGATATTGTAACAGGCAGATCATTCACTAATTTTCATTTGAAACTGGAGTGGAAAATTTCACAAAATGGGAACAGTGGGATTATGTTCTACATTCATGAGGATACTACTAAATATATTTGGCCTTGGATGTCTGCACCCGAAATGCAGGTATTAGATAATCAGGGGCATGCTGATAGTAAAATAATCAAACATCGTGCTGGAGACTTATATGATTTGATTTCCTGTAAAGAGGAAACGGTTCGTCCTTTTGGAGAGTGGAACCAGGTTGAGATCCGTTGTGTAAATGGACAACTTGATTTCTGGCTTAATGGGGTAAATGTGGTATCTACCAAATTATGGGGGGAAGACTGGAAAAAATTAATAGCTGGCAGCAAGTTTGCAAATATGAATGGCTTTGGCACTTATCAACAGGGTAAATTTGGATTGCAAGATCACGGTGATAAGGTATGGTTTCGAAATATTAAAGTAAGGGAACTTTAATATTCTCTATTCTACCGTAGCTATCTTCAACACATTTGTGGGTAGGTGTAGTTGTACGGGAGTGCTTCCTGTGCTTACTACCACATCTCCTTTTTTTAGGAAATGTCTGAGTTTTAGTATGTCGATCTGATCTTGGAATATTTCGTCAAGGCTCTCCTCTTCATCATAGAAAAAAGCTCGTACGCCCCAGGAGAGACTCAATTGATTAACCAGCTCTCTCTTTTTTGTAAATACGTATACAGGTGCTTTGGGGCGGTAGCTACTCAACATAAATCCTGTATACCCGCTTTGTGTCATACCAATGATTGCTTCAGCATTTACATCTTCTGCTAATTTGCAGGCATTGTAACAAATGGCATCACTTAATAAAGACGGGGAGTGTGCTTGTGGTCTGAGCATTTCATCACGATTGTAGTAATAAGCTTTTGCCTCTACCTCCAGAATAATTCGAGTCATTGTCTCAATTACCAGGGTAGGGTGATTGCCTACTGCCGTTTCGCCACTTAACATGAGAGCATCAGCGCCCTCAAGCACCGCATTGGCCACATCGGTAATTTCGCTACGATTAGGTTTGACACGATCGATCATGCTTTCCATCATCTGTGTGGCTACAATCACCGGTTTAGCACGGTGTATACATTTTTTGATAATATCTTTTTGAATTAAGGGAACCTCTTCAATCGGAAGTTCAACTCCTAAATCTCCTCGCGCAATCATAATCCCGTCACTTTCTAAAATGATCTCACGCAAATTTTTTATGGCCTTTGGCATTTCAATCTTGGCAATCACTTTAGCAGTGTGCTTATGTTTGGCTATAATGTCCTTGAGTTGCTTGATGCAGGCGGGGGTACGGACAAAAGAAAGGGCAATCCAGTCAACTTGATGCTGAAAAATAAAGGAGAGATCCTCTATATCTTTTGGGGTAAGCGCAGGTAAAGAGATGTTTGTGTCTGGAAGATTCACGCCTTTCTTAGGCAATAGTGTTCCTCCCAGTAATACTTTTACACGAACATCATGTGAGGGGAGAATGTCAATAACTTCTACTTCTATTTTTCCATCATCAATCAGAATTTTCTCTCCCTTTTTTACATCATTATGAAGATTGTCGTAAGAAACAAAAATTCGATCTTTTGTGCCTACAATTTTTTCGTTAGTAAATAGGAAGCTTTCTCCTTTTATTAGTTCAATAGCTCCATCTGCTAATTCTCCAACCCGGAGCTTTGGCCCTTGCAAATCTGCTAATATTGAAATATTGTATGGCTGACTTTTATTGATTTGTTGAATGTACTCAATGATACTAGCTTTCTCTTCATGTTTGCCGTGTGAAAAATTTAATCGGAAAACATTGACTCCAGCCTTTACTAATTCCAGCAGTTTCTCGTAACTATTACAAGAAGGACCAACTGTGGCAACAATTTTTGTTCGTTTGGTAGCATGTTGTCTGCCAGCCTCGTTATCGTATTCCTGATGTAGGTATTTCTCAATATTCTTTGTCATATATATTCTCTTTAACTGGCTAAGATCTTTACTATATCTAGCCACTCGTCACTTATTTTCCCTTTTATCTTCACAGCTTGTTCTAAGGGTAAATAATTCATTTTATTATTCTGGATTCCAACAAAAACATTATGTCGGCCCTGCAGCAAACTCTCTACCGCATGATATCCCATACGGCTTGCTATGATGCGATCAAGGCAGCTGGGAGATCCGCCTCTTTGAATATGACCTAAAATGCAAACTCTAATTTCTGCTTTAGGAAGGTTTTCCTTTAGTACCTTACTAACCTGATCCGCTCCGCCAAAATCATCACCCTCCGCTACTACAATAAGATTGACCATTTTTTTTCGACGCTCTTTTTCTTTGAGTGACTTTATGATAGCGTTGATGTCAGTCTTTCGCTCAGGAATGAGGATATTTTCTGCTCCAGTTGCAATTCCGCTATGCAAGGCAATGTACCCCGCATCACGCCCCATTACTTCAATCACAAAAACACGGTCATGTGCATCCATAGTGTCTCTAATTTTATCAATGGCTTCCACGGCTGTGTTTACCGCCGTGTCAAAACCAATTGTAAAATCAGTCCCTGAGATGTCTTTGTCGATGGTTCCGGCAAGGCCAATACAAGGGATATTAAATTCGCTACTAAACTTCACCGCTCCTCTAAATGATCCGTCACCACCTATTATAACCAATCCATCAATTCCTCTTTTCTTAAGATTGTCATACGCTTTTTGCCTTCCTTCTTTTTCCATGAATTCTAAGCAGCGTGCAGTTTTTAAAATCGTGCCACCACGTTGAATGATATTAGCAACAGAGCGTCCATTCATTTTGAAAATATCATCTTCAATCAATCCCTGATAACCCCGCATGATTCCATATACTTCTAGTCCATAATAGAGACCTGTTCTAACTACGGCACGGACCGCTGCGTTCATTCCTGGAGAATCGCCTCCAGAGGTTAGTACACCGATCTTCGTAACTTTTGATGACATACGTTATAAAAAAATTAAGATGCTAAGGTACGTGTTTTCTTTAGCTTTACCCTATGAAAATACTGGTAACAGGCGCTAATGGGTTTTTAGGGTACTACCTCTGCAAGCAACTGCTATTGCAAGGTTACAATGTCTTGGCTACTGGAAGAGGGGAGTGTCGTTTGCCTTTTACAGCTTCTTCGAGTTTCAGTTACTTTTCCATGGACTTAGCTGATATCGATCAAACCAGAACAGTTGTTAGTCAATATAATTTCGATTTTATTTTTCATGCAGCCGCGATTGGCAAACCCGACGATTGTGAGTTAGATAAAACAAGGGCTACCGCTGTTAATGCTGAGGGAACCGGCATGCTATTGGAGTTAATTTCAAAAACCAAGACGCCCGTTTGTTATATCTCTACTGATTTTGTTTTTGATGGTAAAGAAGGTAATTATGCAGAGGATGTTTTAGTCAATCCAATTAATCATTATGGTGTAACAAAAGCGCAAGCTGAATTACTAGTCCGTGCTTATCCTGGTGATTGGTCTATTGTGAGAACGGTATTGGTCTATGGTCGACCTATGACTGGGCGTTCAAATCTGCTTTCGATAGTCCAGGAAAAGTTAACACAGGGGCAAACTTATGCTGTGGTGGATGATCAAATTAGAACTCCCACGTATATAGAGGATTTAGTGGCCGGATTACTTTTAATAATGGAGAAACAAGCCTTGGGTATTTATCATTTGTGTGGGGAGGAGATTTTAACGCCATTTGAAATGGCCGTCAAGACTGCAAAATTTCTGGGCTTGAATCATGAACTTTTGATACGGGCTAGTTCTGCTTCATTACAACAGTTGGCGCAAAGACCTTTAATTACAGGTTTGAGAATTTATAAAGCGAAAGAAGAACTTGGATTTATGCCGCGCTCTTTTGAACAGGGCCTGATGGATACTTTTAGACCTCATTAATTCATCATAAGAATATTCACGCTACGCTGCAAAATATTAAATGCAATTTCAGCCATTAAATTTTCTTTATCAAGGGTGGGATTTACTTCGGTGATTTCAAAGCAACATATTTTTCTATTCTGCATAAACTTGCTCACTAAGTCTTCTGCTTCACGCTCCCGAAGTCCATTTCCAACAGGCGTGCCTGTTCCCTTAGAAATAGAGGCATCCAAACAATCTACATCAAAGGATAAGTAGATGTCTGTGCAATCGGATAAGTAACGCAGGATAGATCGCACAATATTCTCAGCGCCTTTGCTTCTAATTTCTTTAGCAGAGATCTTCTTTATTCCTAGACGGTCTAATAGGTTTTTCTCTTCTTTCTCGAAATCGCGGAGCGATATAAAAACAATATCATCGGCAGATACCTTGGGGCATATTTTACCAATGTGCTTTAACTTATTCCAGTATTCCAGCGTTAAGGAATCGGGTTTATGTACAGCGCATTCTTTATTGTCAATGCCTAGTGAAATTGCCATGGGCATTCCATGCATGTTTCCAGATGGAGTGGTATACGGTGTGTGTAAATCTGCGTGCGCGTCAATCCAAATCACACCCAGTTTACTTTTAGGTTTAGCCATTCGTATTCCGGCTATGGTTGCACCGGCGGTAGCATGGTCGCCACTGATCACCACTGGGAAAAAATTGTTTTTCATCGTCTCGCTTACCGCTTTGCTAATTCGCTCATACATTGTAAGCATTCCTTTTATGCGCTTAGCATAGGGGGATTCTATGGGTTCATGAAGCAGCTTGTTTTCGGTAGGGATTTTTTCAGACGGAAAATGGATGAAAAAATTACTCATAAAGTCCAGTGCTGCAATCTTTATGGCTTCAACTCCTAAACTTGCACCCCGTGTTCCGGCGCCAATTTCTGAGGGGACTTCTATGATCTTGATATTTTTCATAGGATGTCAAAGGTAAGGCCAAGTCTAGCCAGGCTGTCTAAATATGCGTTAATTCTGTCACTAGGGCCTGGTATACTAGGATTTATTAAGGGGGGTGCTTACATTTGCATTGCTTAAAATCAGCTAATTATGTCAAGGTCAATTGCATTCAGAGAAGCCCTTCGTGAGGCAATGTCTGAGGAGATGCGTAGAGACGAACGTGTTTTTCTCATGGGGGAAGAAGTTGCGGAATACAATGGTGCTTACAAAGTGAGTCAGGGGATGTTAGCAGAGTTTGGTGCTAAACGAGTAATTGATACCCCAATTTCCGAGTTAGGCTTTACAGCTATAGGGGTAGGAGCTGCGCAAAATGGACTTCGTCCTATCGTAGAATTCATGACATGGAATTTTGCGGTCCTGGCCTTAGATCAAATTTTAAATACCGCTTCTAAAATGTTGGCAATGAGCGGAGGGCAGATAACTTGTCCTATTGTTTTCCGTGGTCCAAATGGATCTGCTGGTCAGTTAGGGGCGCAGCACTCTACAGCATTTGAGTCGCTATATGCTAATATCCCTGGTATAAAGGTAGTGTCTCCCAGTAATGGGTATGATGCCAAGGGCCTTCTAAAACAAGCGATCCGCTATGAAGAGGATCCTGTTGTGTTCATGGAAAGCGAAGTGATGTATGGTGATAAGTCAATTGTTCCAGCAGATGAATATTACATAGAACTTGGAAAGGCTGCAATTGCAAGAAATGGTCGTGATGTAACCATCGTTTCTTTTAATAAAATGATGAAAGTGGCTTTAGGAGCTGCTGAAGAACTTGAAAAAGAGGGTATTAGTGCCGAGGTAATCGATTTGAGAACCATTCGTCCTTTAGATTGGATGACTGTTTTGGAAAGCGTTCAAAAAACCAATCGATTAGTTATTGTGGAGGAACAATGGCCTTTTGCATCGGTATCCTCAGAGTTGTCATACCGTATTCAAAAAGAGGGTTTTGATTATCTGGATGCTCCTATCCGCAGAATTACTGCAGCAGATGCTCCTTTACATTATGCGCCGAATCTGGTAACGGCAGCACTTCCTGATGTTTCCAGGACTGTCAAGTTGGTGAAAGAGGTCATGTATCAATTAAAGTAATATGCCACTTCAACATTTTCTCCTTGTATTTTCTATCAGTATTCTTTTAGTCCTTTTGCCTGCGTTTGGCTTTGCCAAATTATTTGTGAAGGCAGGAGAGCAAGGATGGAAAGCCTATATCCCTTTTTATAATACTTGGGTGATGCAACGGTTGAGTGGGAGGCCGGTGCATTGGGTTTTCTGGCAATTTATCCCTGTGATTGGTTGGTTTATCACCCCTGGTATTTTTATTGAATTTTTAAAGCTTTTTGAAAAAAACTCATTGCTCGATCATACGGCTGCTGTTTTAATTGCTCCTTTTTATTTTCCATGGTTAGCTTCACAAGAAGGTCTTGTTTTTGTAGGAAAGGAGGGAGTGCAGCGCTATCAAAAACCTGCTTGGCGCGAATGGTTTGATGCAGCAGTTTTTGCAATTGTTGCTGCTACCTTGGTCAGAACTTTTGTTTTTGAGGCATATACAATTCCGTCCGGTTCTATGGAAAAAAGTTTACTGGTCAATGATTTTCTTTTTGTAAGTAAGTTAAGCTACGGTCCAAGAGTTCCCAATACCCCTTTGTCGGTGCCTTTTGTTCATAACTATATGCCTTTTGGCTCCAGTAAAAAATCTTACACAACCGTGGGTTCGCTTCCTTATATCCGTTGGTTTGCCTCTCCAGTGAAACGAAATGATGCTGTGGTATTTAATTTTCCTGCAGGTGATACGGTGATTAATTTACCTGAATTCCAATCAAAAGATCCCTATTATGATGTATGTCGTAGATTGGGCAATGGCAATATAGATGCTGGTAGGAAAATTATTTTGAGTGACCCTGTAAGCTATCCGCTTGCTATTCATGCCAACGATAAAACAGACAATTATATCAAGCGTTGCGTTGCCATACCCGGCGATGTACTTAGTTTAAAAGGCGGCCAACTACTCATTGATGGCAAACAAGTAGCTCCGCCTCCTGATGCCCAGTATACCTATTCTTTTCGCTCCACGGTCCCTCTGGATCCTGAAATCATGAAGGAGGAGTTTAATACTACAGAGTTTGGAATGGATATGTCGGGTCGCTACGTTATTAATTTACCGTACAATAAAGTTGAAAAATTTAAAAGTCAGCCCTTTTTGGATGGTCCTTTGGTTGCTGATGATGAAACGTATGAATCGAATGCCGTAACAGACATGGATCCTCGTACAACAGCTGGGGATGTATTTCCCTATGACACGATGTATTTTAAATGGACAAAGGATAATTATGGTCCTATCTGGATTCCTCAAAAAGGTGCTGAAATTCCATTGAATGATTCCACCTTTATTCTTTATGAGCGCGTTATTAGAGTATACGAGAACAATACTTTTTATCGTGACAATGGAAAAATTTTTTTAAATGGACAACCGGCTACTAGTTATCGCTTTAAAATGAATTACTACTGGATGATGGGAGATAACCGTCACGGTTCTCAGGATTCTCGCTTTTGGGGATTTGTTCCGGAGGATCGGATTGTTGGTAAAGCTTGGCTTATTTGGTTTAGTTGGGAAAATGGTCCGCGCTGGAATCGATTGTTTCGAACAGTCAAATAACTTAACTTTAGAGGCTCCGGTTTGGAGCCTTTTTAGTTTACATTTTATATGAAAAAAGAGCTGTATCAATTTCAATATTATCGAGTCAACGATCGAGCGGCGTTGTCTAAGGAGGATTTTGATTTGCTGGATGCAGCTTATAAAGCTGCTGGACAGGCATATGCTCCTTACTCTAATTTTAAAGTAGGTGCTGCCGCCAGACTTGTGAACGGAGTGATTATACTTGGCTCTAACCAGGAAAATGCCTCTTATCCAGTTGGAAGTTGCGCGGAGCGAGTCTTGTTAGGTAATGCGGCTGTTCAGTTCCCGAATGTTGCAATCGATACACTGGCCATTACGTATTTGCTTGCTGATCGAAAAAGCGATAGACCTGTTTCTCCTTGTGGCATGTGCCGTCAGGCACTGAGTGAGTATGAGACTAGGGTGGATCATCCCATGCGGCTTCTGCTTGCAGGAGAGCAGGGTGATGTGCTTATTCTAGATAACGCTAAGGATTTGCTTCCATTTGTTTTTCAAAGCCAACATTTATTTTAAAGTTCTTAATGATATTTTTATGAACAGACCAAGTGCTAAGTCAAGGAGAAAGTTTATGAAAGATGCAGGATTGGCAGCAACTGGTTGGATGATTATTCCTCGTGCAGTGTTGGGTAATGGATTTGTTGCTCCAAGTGATAAGCTTAATGTGGCGGGGATTGGAGTAGGGGGTCAAGGAGCAGGAGACCTTGCGCAGATTGCTAAAAGCCCCTATGTAAATATTGTTGCCTTGTGTGATGTAGATGACAGACAGGCCGCTCGGTCCAGGGAGGCATATCCTAAAGCCAGTTATTATAAGGATTTTAGGGAAATGCTCTCAAAGGAAAAAGATACAATTGATGCATGCACCATTTCAACACCTGACCATACCCATGCCGTTGCCACATTGGCTGCTATGCAACTTGGTAAGCATGTGTATACACAAAAACCCTTGACGCATGATATCTATGAGGCAAGGTTATTGACTGCTGCTGCAAAGCGTTACAAAGTAGTTACTCAAATGGGAAACCAGGGGGGATCCGGAAATGGTGTTCGGGTTGCTCAAGAAATTTATCAAGCTGGATTAATTGGAGATGTTATAGAAGCACAGGCTTGGACAAACCGTCCAGTTTGGCCTCAGGGTATGCCTGCCCCAACAGGACAATATTCAGTGCCTACTGAATTAGATTGGGACTTGTGGCTCGGTACCGCAAAGCATATTCCATATAATCCATCTTATCTCCCCTTCAACTGGAGAGGCTGGTGGGCATTTGGTACCGGTGCCTTGGGTGATATGGCCTGCCATATTATGGATCCTATCTATCGGATTTTACCAATTCTTTATCCATCCTCCGCTGAGTGCAGTGTGGCTACTCTTTGGCGTGAAATGTGGAATGATACTCCTGCTGCTGAAGCTTGTCCACCTTCTTCTATAATTCAT